>NZ_QQPQ01000015.1 GCF_003346715.1 Oceanispirochaeta sp. M1 | reverse complement strand
GTTAAACAAATAGTAGCACGTTGGGACCGCTTTGCGGTCCCTTTTTGTAGTAGGTCAGGTTCTATTCAATATATACATAATTAAAAAGGGCTGCTGCTTTAGTCTATTAGACTTTTGCAACAGCCCCTTTTTTTTGTTCTTTTAAACCAATTCTTTTAGGGAGTTGGGATGGGGTTATAGTTATCGTTAGCCATATTACCAGCATAGTTCACCAGGATAATCAGTGAGGTGAGTGAGGCAGTCAATACCGCAATATCTCCACCGTATTTGCCTATCCAGAATATTGGATTATTCCGGGGAGCGAAAATTACATCTTCCGGCTGAATAATTCTCTCTTTCTGCTTATGTTTATTACCATATACATCGGTAATTCTCACCTTCATTCCACTATGACCGTCAATATTGAATCCACCCGCCAGTCCAAGGTAATAGTCGAATGACTTATTAATGATAAAAGGGAAGCGGCCGGGACTCATAACCTCTCCTGTCACATAAACATAGTATTGAGTAAAGGGGACAATAATCATATCCCTGTCTTCCAATACAATGTCTTCATCGGGAGTTCCGCTTAACAGAAGCTCATCCACATTCACATCGATGGACTCTCCCGTGGCATAACGGACAATCGAGACATGCTCCAGATCAGATACTTTTGTAAACTGATCCTGAGCCTTTCTCATCACCGAAGAGAGAAGTTCTCCCTCGCTGATATTTACGGGAACCTTTGAGGATACTGAAGTTCCTTCCTCTGTGACACCCACGGCACCCTGAAGATAGACAACGGGCATGTAGTTGGTCCAGGTACGTATTGTGATCTGGTCACGGTCCATCAGTACAAGATCTGCATCATCAGCTGACATATCCTGATAATAACTGCTTCCGTTCCCCTCTGGATTTCCCAGAATCCGCCTAACATGTACTCTGTTCTTATCTGCAATATTGGTAAAACCGTTTCCCAATATTGATATAAGATCCTGAAGGTTTTCACCCTCTCTCAGTTGATAGGCTCCCGGCCTTTTAACCTGACCTTCAAGTAAAACCTGCCGATCATAGGGCTGCAGGATAATTGTATCACCAAACTCCAGGTAAGGATCCTGGGTCATATCCCCTGTCCGTCTACCCAGAAAGAGGTCTACAATCCGGCTGCTGCCGTCGCGGGAGATTATTTCCACATCTCTGTAGGAGGTATAATCAGTTTTAGTAGTCTCTACAATTGTACTGAGACGTTCGAAACTCCAGGTAGGCACTTCCTGTGAAACAAGGACCTCTCCCTTCATCAGTACTTCAAAGACTCCGGGGTTGCTGATAGTCATTACAGGGCCTGAACCTGGAAAAATATCATTTACAAGATTCTCAACTTCCGCCTTTAGCTCGTAATAGGTCATCCCTTCTGTCTGAAACTGACCGAATCCGGGAACCTGAGCCAGATAGTTTTTATCAACAGTAAGATAGACCGTAAAGGCGTCCCGGCTCATGGTATAGCTGACGCTGTAAGTATCTCCCGGGGTGACAGGGTAGGTGGGGCTCACGGCTGCCTTGGCTGTCCTTTCAGTGGATGAGCCTGTTATAGCAGTCAGAGGACCGACGCATATCAGGGTTAATCCCAATATTAAAAGAATCTTTAGAGTTTTTTTCATTGTTATCAAACTTCTCCCCGGAGTTTTTTCATTCTTTCTGGGTCCTGTTTCAGGTTCTGCCAGAATTCTATAAGAAAAGCGGCAAAGATGCTGAGGAAAAAAGCGGCCATAGTCACGATCACACAAAGCTTCCCTCTGCTGGGATCGGACTTCATCTCCGGAACCTCAGCCAGTTCAATTACCTGGAAGGTGGGGCCTGTTCCCCGGTCTGAAAGCTTGATCATCTCGTACTGCTGCAGAACGCCCAGATATATGGCGGCCTGTACCTGAATTTCACGTTTCAGCCGTTCATTCTCAATAAGATAGGAGCTCATCTCCTTCATGGAGGGGAGGCCGTAGGCACCCTCCTCCTCAAGAACCCGGAGTGATTCCATAAGAGCCTGTTTGCTTCTGAACCGTTCTGCCATCATGGGATTTTCTCTTCCCGCCGTTGTGTTTAAAGAGGAGATCTCAGCATCCAGATTAATTATTTGTGTTTTTATAGTCATCACCTGGGTTGTAAAGGACTCTGCCATGACTTCGGCATCCAGAATGCCGTATCTGCTCTGAAAATCAACATACTCTTTCTCCAGATTCTCTATTTCCAGTTCAACATCGGCAATCTTCCGTTCCAGAAGTGTTTTCTGACTCTGATTGGAGACCGCATCTATTTTGATAAATTCGTTTTCCAGAAGTTCAACTGTACGATTGGTAATTTTGGTTGCAAGATCCCGGTCTATATCCTCAAAACCAATTTCCATGGTACCAGTTGATTCATCAGCTACCAGAGTTAATTTCTTTCTGATCTCTGCTCGTAATTCTGTAACAGGAAATTTAGCTTCTTGTGTTTCATAAATTTCTGCCAATTTAAATTCAGCTCCCAGAATATCCACCATGGTATTGCTCTTGGCCAGCTTTTCCGCCAGGGCGCTGTTACTGCTTCCCCCGCCGCTTACACCGGCCAATGCCGCAAGGCTTCCAAGGCCCGATGAGTTAAGCATACTTGACAGTCCTCCTCCCGAGCTGCTGTCATTAATTATAACCAATGACTTGGGAGTGTAGAAGTTGGGCAGGTAGCTTTTTTCTGCCGGCAGTTTCAAGGAGATAATTGAATAAATAAGTATAAACACGGCGGCAAGGCCGGTTATTCCGATAATCAATAATTTGTGTTTAAAGAGGACACCGATAAGATCAAGCAGATCGATTTCATCTTCCGTTGTATTGCCCTGTGGGGGCAGGTTTGTGGGCATGTTTTCATGATTCATAATTACAGAGGATTCTACGGGAAAAAGAGGCAAATGTAAAGCTTATTGAATCTTGAGAGCGTCTTCAGAGGAGGCGGCTCTATTTTTTTTTATAATGTCTGTCCCAGTGTAGATATAAAAAGAGAGATGCCACCAGGCAGAGAGCGATCAGTACGGGCAAATAGCGAAGAGGTCCCTCTACAAACCCGAAAATCAAAATGGCGAATCCTGAAAGAATCTGAAGTCCCACTACAAGTGAGAGCACCTGTCGGGCATCCAGATCAAGATCAAGCAGTTTATGATGCATGTGTTCCTTATCAGGCTCAAAAAAGTGTTGTCCCTTTCTCTTACGCCGCAACATGGCTGCCAGTACATCCGTAATAGGAATGGCCAGCATCACAACGGGCATAATCAGGCTGTCTCCCGATTCAGGAGCTCCCAATAGGGGAAGAAGGGCCAGGATAAACCCCAGACTCAGGCTTCCGGAATCTCCCATAAATATTTTGGCAGGGGGGAAGTTGTAGAAAAGGTATCCCATTATAGAACCCAGGAGGGTAAAGCTGATAATGGAGAGCATAGGCTGTCCATTTACAAAAAAAGCTATTCCATAGATGAAACAGGCCATGGAAGAGATCCCCGCAGAGAGTCCGTCCATTCCGTCAATCAGGTTGATGGCATTGGTCATTCCTATGAGCCAAAGCATGGTCAGAGCCGGGCCGAACCAGCCCAGCTGCAGGGTTATTTCTGTAAAGGGTATGGAGAAGGCCCTTATCTGGGCTCCGCCGATGACCACCAGAACAGAAGCAATAATCTGACCCGCCAGTTTGACTCTGGCCTTCAGATCCGTAAAATCATCCAGCAGACCTATAATATAGATAATCAGGGCGCCTGCGAGTATAAACCAGGCATTATGATGTTCAGACAGTCTGAAGATAATGGAAGACTTCATCAGCTGCGCTGTTACCAGACAGGTAACAAACCCGGATATGATAAGTGATCCTATGATCCCTATTCCACCCAGACGGGATATCTGGCCCGTATGAATTTTGCGTTCATCCTCGGCATCATCAAACCAATTCTTTTTGCGGGATAGATATATAAGGTAGGGTGTAATATACAGATTAAGTAAGAAAGCCAGGGTAGTGGCGGTGAATGCTAGAAGAAGACTGTTATTTTCCATGAAAACCTTTATTAAGAACCATGTTTTAACTTACAAGACATAATACATTAAGCCCCTAAGCCTTGTCCATAAGGAATTCTTTTAATATATTTGTCTTATGAATAATCAAAAAATCACAGTTCTTGGAACCATTCTGTTTCTGGCTCTCCTTTCACCCCTTGCCGCAGAGCCTCCTGAAAAAGAGGGTGTCAACTTTATCCATAGGGATCTCAGCTTTGTTGAAGAGAGTTCTAAGCTGGTTCTGATGCCCCGGGTTCAGGAAAGGGCAGTCCTGGAACGGGACCTGAGAGATTTTCAACCCAGCGGTATTGTAGAGCTTCTCTATAGAATGCCCCTCCCCGATGTGGCCGAGGAGGATATGATGCTCCATATTCTGCAGAGCATTTCCCATGTCAGTACCCTTAAGGGGATCGAATACTGGTCCGGCAGCCGACAGGCCATGTATCCCTACCTCTCAGATGCCTATCCTGTCGAAAAGAAATGGAGCAACAGGATCATTGATGATCCCGTTTTTACATCACTCCCCGATAAACCTTACACTCTGACAGTTTTTCAGGAAGACACCACCTTCGGTAAGGCCTGGCACGAAGTCACCTACACCGTCAGTGATGATGCCATCCGTCTGACAATGATTAATGCCACCACCATCAGATATAAGATGTTCCCCGTACTGCGGAATCAGCGTCTCAGAATCGAGATGGTTATTATTCCAGGTGAAGAGGAACTGCTTTTTTATGGAATGGCCGCCTTCCGTCTGGGAGAGACCTTCGGTATCAAGATGCACCTGGATCAGTCCTTCGATCACCGCATGAGTTCACTGCAGACCTGGTTTTCAAACCAGACGTACCCTTAGGCCTTTCGGAGAAAAAAAATAACTCCCCGTGAATGGGGAGTTATTTTTTTGTAAGTAAAACTTATTGGATCAGTAGGCCAGAGAACTGGTAATCTCAATCCCGTACTTGTTGAAGTCTGAAAATGGCAGGTCGCTGCTCAGGTCCACACCGATACTGGCTCTGGCATGGAGCCCCTTCAGCTTATCCAGATAGAGGATAAAGTCGGCACCAGTACTGTAGCGCAGGTCATCATCCCATTCGAGTTTAGTTCCCTCTTCCCGGGCAAACCCGATATCAAAGAAGGGCTGAAACTGAGCTTCACCCACACCTTTCCATTTGATGACTGCAATGTTGAAGTCATTGGAGTAGAACAGACCGCCATGGCCGAACATGGTGCTTCCCTCCACACCTCTTAAGTTACTGCCAAGACCAGTGAGCTCGTCATTGAGGCTCATAATTCCGTAAAGCTTGGTGGAATAGTTAATTCTGGGGTGAATGATATGATAGTAGTTTACAGATCCGTCTATGGATGTTTTAAACATATCACTTCTGTCGGAGCGGTACACATAACGGAGGCTGTTACCAGCTGTTGCACTGAATCCCTGGCGGAAATTACCTATCCAGTCCACCTTGCTGTAACCGCCGCCATGATCAAAACTCAGGTAAATAGGTTCTTCTTTTCCATCATACCCAAGGCCGCTGTAAGCGTAGTTTGCACCGAAACTTGGCTGAATACGGTAATAAAATTTATTTTCTTTTCCGAAACTGAGTTTTGTACCTACACTGATAGAAGTACTGTGGTAGTTAAAACGCTCTACCAGTACACCCTCATCTTTCTTCTCATCCATGGCATATTCCTGCATAAAGGAGAAGTCATACTCCAGGGGACCGATTTTCACACCGTTCAACTGGGGATTTACGGTCCACTCGGTAACCTTCCATTTTTCATAATAATCATCATCCCTGAAGGTGACGTTCATCCCCAGATAAAGATCATTTAAGGAACCGAATGCATTATCGTAATAAGTCTTCAGCCCCAGACGGAATCCGTCATCCGAGCTGTACTTGGGATAGGGGATGGGCAGGATTGTCCAGCTATCCGCTGCTTTCACCATTACAGGGTAGAATGTGTTCTCTCCCTCGATGATTCCTTCTCCCAGGGTCAGGCTGACTTCCTTAAAAACCCTGAGGTTAACAAGGTCCTGTTCCTGACGGGCAACGGCCTTCTCAAGAGAGTCCAGGTCTGCAAACTCGGTCCCTGTCTTAAGATCCATCTCTCTTATCAGGGCATTTTCACGGGTCTTACCGTTTATATCAAAATCATAGCGTTCCAGTTTATGGATACCCTGAGTTTTCTCTACATCCTGTGAATCCTGTGCAGTAATTCCCGCTGCGCAGATCATTGTAAAAAGTGCAATAATTATATGTCGTTTCATGGCGACAGATTATCACAGCCCTTAGGATTGGCTCAAGTCTTTACCCCTTATCCCTGACTCTTTATACTTAAACTCAAAGGAATAAATTATGGAACTTATTAAAGACTTTACTTTTGGTGGATTTCCCTGCAGAGCCGCCTTTTACAATATGAATGAACTCTTCCCTCAGTACACGGCACTTTTTGTGGCCGACAGCAACACAGAATCTTTGATCAGCCGGCCCTCGGGCGTTGAGCAAGCTTCAGGTTCGAGGTACGAAACCGGAATTGATTCAGGCCCCCTGCCCGAAATTATCCTCACCCCAGGTGAAGAGGGCAAACAGTGGCCGGCGGTAGACAGCATCCTCAAACTTGCAATGAAAAAAGGGCTGGCCCGTGACTCAATCATCTGCGGAGCCGGCGGTGGAGTTGTCACCGATATGACCGCCTTTGCGGGAAGTCTTTATATGAGGGGCTGCCGGGTGATTTTAATTCCCACATCCCTCCTCTCCATGGTGGACGCCGCCCTGGGGGGCAAAACAGGCATCGATGCGGGAGTCTATAAAAACATGATAGGTTCCTTCTACCCCGCAGAAGAGGTGAGAATATGCCCCGAAATATTAAAGACTCTTCCTGAAGCGGAGTATTGGGCCGGTATGGGTGAGGTCATTAAAACCGCCATCATCGGCGATGCCGAACTGATGGATTTGATCCGTGATAATAAAGAAGCCCTTAAGGCCCGTGATCCCGAAATCCTGAAAGATATTATCCGCCGCTGCATGCTGGTAAAGGGTGCTCTGGTAGAAGAGGACCTGAGAGAGAAGGGCAGACGGGCTTATTTAAACCTTGGTCACACCTTCGGCCATGCCCTTGAGGCTGTCAGTGAGTTCCGCTGGGCCCACGGTCTGGGAGTTGTCTGGGGAATGGGCAAAGCACTGGATGCCTCAGTTGCAATGGGGCTTGCCCATCAGGACTGGGCAGAATCCCTGAAAGAGCTTTTCCGTGATTTAGGCTATAAACTGGATGCCTCGGAATCCCCCGAAGCCATGCTCCGGGCCATGCAGATGGACAAGAAGAAAAAAGGCGGACGCCTGCGCTACATCATCCCCGCAGGCCCCCAGGACATCCGTATCGAATATCTTGAACCCGAATTTGTGCTTGAAATTTTGAAATCGGGCCGCTGAGAGTTTGACCTGAGAGTTTAAGTACAGTATTCTGTACTTATGAATGCAGTAAACTACACTGAATTAAGAAATAATCTCAAAAACCATATGGATCAGGTCTGTGAAGATCATGATCCTCTGATTATTACACGTAAAAATAATGAGAATGTTGTGCTCCTATCCATGGAGGATTATAACAGTATGATTGAGACTCAGTACCTACTTTCTACAAAAGCAAATACTGATCACCTAATGGATGGCTTGAAAGCATTTGACGAAGGCAGAACTTTTCAAAAAGAACTTATTGAAGAATGATTATTTCATTTCATGATCTGTCATGGCAAGATTACCTCTATTGGCAGCAGAACGATAGAAAAGTGCTACGAAAAATTAATGAATTAATCAAAGGGATACAAAGAGATCCATTTGCAGGAACAGGGAAGCCTGAACCCCTGAAGCATAATCTTCAGGGGTGCTGGTCCAGACGAATAGATCAGGAACATAGGATTGTATACAGGATAAGGAATAACTCAATCGAGATCATTTCCTGTCGTTATCACTACTAAGTACCTTTTTTAGGTTATAAAGAAATAAAACTGTCCACCCGGCGGTAGGCCTTATTCACCATGCCCCACTGATCACTGCTCATCTCCTCGGATACCTGATCCGCCAGAACTTCAAGTGACGCCAGCGACTCATTTACCGCTGCTGTGAAATTACTGACAGAACGGAACCAGTAATGCCCCTCACCGTCGGTCTGCAGGGTGATAATGCCGTAATTTGACTTCTTTCTCTTTCCTGAGGCCGAGATTTTAAGAAGTATATGCATATTTTCGGCCAGTTCGTTCATATGTTTGGCGTTGTCTTTGTCGTAGTTCTTGTCAGGGATGCCGCTGAGGATGTCTTTTTTGGGATTTATGCTGGTGATCAACTTAAACATCATATTCAGCTGGAGACCGGAGAGAATCTCCCTGCCATCCCAGCTGAGGATACCCTTCATACCCTTATAGTCGGGCCATTGTTCGGGAGCCATTGTTTTAAGCTCTTTCCAGGCTGAGTTCCAGTCCACCAGAGCCATCTTCTTTTTTCCCTTCTTAGGCTGGATAATTGGAAAGGAGCTGCGTCCGATAGTGATCTCCTGAGAGGTATCACGTTTTTTCTTTTTCTCCTTCATCACACCCTGAGGTTCAAGCTTAAGGGCTAGTTCCTTGCTGGTCTTGCTGATCAGCTGCCGGGTTAAGGGACTGACAGAGCGGGCATAGGTCTGGCTGGTGCGGACAATCTCTCCGGCTACCAGAAAGGGAGGATTCTCCCTGAACATTGTAGAACCGGGGTGAATCAGAATGCGGTCGGCCGTAAGGCTCTTATAACTGCGGCCTGCTCTCACGCAGACAAACTGAATCAGTCCTCTGGCACATGCACACAGATAGTCATCCAGTTCACCACCCTCCGAGATGGGTATTTCCATATTCCGTACTATATCTTCAAGCTGACCCTGAATATTGACCAGTTCATGCATGGTTCTCTCTTCAAGATAGTAACGCTTACAGAATCCTGTCTGATCGCTGTTGGTCAAAAAGTTGTTGAATAGTCTGAGGTAGGCAACGAAGTCTCCCCGGCTGTCTCTGAACTGGTGATGGGCACGCCTTGCTTCCATCTCTTCTCCCTGGGGGAGGAGATAGGGGCTGTTGGTGCTCAAAAAAGCGGCGGCAATCAGGGTCTCTTTTATAACATCGGGGTAGTTCATAATGGCTTCCACTATCATCCTGGCATGCCGCGGCATCAGGGGAAAGGGAGTCATCATCCTACCGATGGAGGTGAGTTTGTTATTACTATCAAGAGCGTCCAGGAGTTTCAGGGTTTCAATAGCGCCCAGAATTCCTTTGCGTCCCGGAGGGGATATGAAGTCGAAGCTCTGGAAATCGCTGATTCCCAGTTCTGCCATCCTGAGTACTACTTCCGCCAGGTCGGTTCTGTATATCTCTTCCTTTGTAAAAAGGAGCCTTCCCGGGAATGAATCCTTGGGGTATAGACGGTAGCAGGTTCCCGGCTGGGTTCGACCTGCACGTCCCCGTCTCTGATTGGCCGAGGCCTGGGAAATTTCTGTTTCTATCAATGAAGAGGTGAAGGTTCTGGGGTTATAAAAATTCTGTTTAGCCAGTCCCGAATCGATTACCGCAGTAATTCCTTCGATGGTGACAGAAGTCTCTGCGATATTTGTTGAGACAACAACCTTGGTCTTGCCGAAGGGTGTCTTGATAAAGATTCTCTCCTGCTCTTCCTTGCTCAAACGCCCATAAAGAGGCTGGAGCACCAGTTTTTTACGGACGCTGGAGAGGTTCAGGGCGGCAACTGTATCTTTAATTAGTTTTTCTCCAGAAAGAAATACCAGGACATCACCTTTCCGGCGGTCATTGACGGCCCTTTCTACGATTTGAACGATTTTGGCAGTAAGCTGATCGTAGTCGCCCATCTTGGCAGGTGGATCATAGACCATGGCTACGGGGTATACGGGAGTATCTATGCTCACAATGGGAGCCTTGTCAAAATATTCAGAAAAGACAGCCGCATTTATTGTGGCCGATGAAATAATAACCTTGAAATCTGTACGTTCTGCCAGGATGTGTTTGAGGAGTCCCAGGATAAAGTCGATATTGAGGCTTCGTTCATGGGCCTCATCAACCATAATTACAGAATACTGGTGAAGCATGGGATCGGTTTTCATCTCCTGAAGGAGAGTACCGTCTGTCATGATCTTCATCCGGGTCTCAGGAAGGGTATTGTCTTCGAATCTCATCTTATAGCCAACCATGCCGGGCACTTTACTGCCGGTCTGTTTGGCTATGTAGTCACAAACACTCAAGGTGGCAATGCGCCTTGGCTGTGTGACGCCTACCATCCCCCGGGATGTGTATCCCGCCTCGTGAAGGATAAGGGGAATCTGGGTTGTTTTACCCGATCCCGTAGGGCTTTCCACGATTACAACCTGATGGTTCTCAAGGCTCTTCAAGATACGGGCTTTTTCCCGGTAGACTGGTAGATCTTTAAAATTCAATCGATGATTTCTCCTGCCTTTTGTATGGCATCCTTAGGCGACAGTCCCTCAAAACTTTCCCTGGTGTTCAGGTTTTTGAGATTCACCGTGCCCGCTTCTTTTTCGTTACTGCCGCAGATTATAGCCAGGGGGATTCCCTTGGCCTCTGCAAATTTAAACTGGGGTCCGAATTTCTTTGATTCATGGTACACCTCGCAGTTTATTCCGGCTTCCCGGAAATCTTCTGCCAGACTGTGGTAATAGCCCACAAGGGTAGGGTCCATATTGAGTATCAATACTCCTGTGTTGCTGTTTTTATCGTTTGTGTGTCCCAGTTCCGCAAGTCCTGCCATAAGGCGGTCAAGGCCGATGGAGCTCCCCACGCCGGGGAGGGACTCTTTTGTGTAGAGTTCCGCCAGGTTATTATATCGTCCTCCTGAACATACTGAGCCGATACCGGGCAGTTCATCCAGGAAGGTTTCATAAACGATTCCTGTGTAGTAGTCCAGACCTCTGGTGATGGAGGGATTCAGCTCAAAGGCATCTTCCAGGCCCAGCTCCTGAATATAGGAATAAATCTCCTTCAGACGCTGCGTATCATCGTCGGGTCCTCCCGCCAGATTTTCCATCTTGTTAAGGGTGGCTGTAAAACTCTCCTCTTTCTTAATGAAGTCCAGAATCTTTTCTGCACTTTCCCCGCTGGAGAGTTCAGTAAGAATCCGCATTACTTCATCCCGGCCTATCTTGGCCAGTTTGTCTACGGTTCTAAGGACTTCTTCGCTCTGTTCCCGCAAACCAAGGAGATCCAGGAATCGGTTGAAGATTCCTCTGTGGTTCATATGGATGGTACAGCTGGGGATATCAAGAACCTTCAGGGAGCGGCGCATCATCATAAGGATTTCAAAATCCGCTGAGGCACAGTCTGTTCCTACAATGTCAAAGTCGCACTGGGTAAATTCCCGGTAACGGCCTTTTTGTGTATTTTCACCACGCCATACTTTGTTGATGTGGTAGCGTTTAAAGGGGAGGTAGAGATCGCTTCTGTTTTTTGCCATAAAGCGGGCAAAGGGGATGGTCAGGTCAAAGCGCATGGCCACATCCCGTTTGCCGTTATCCAGGAAGCGGTACATCTGTTTATCTGTCTCTCCGCTCCCTTTTCCAAGGAGTACTTCTGTGTATTCAAGAACGGGTGTATCGATGGGTACAAAGCCGTAGCCTTCAAAGTTATCTTCTAACAGGCGGATCACCCGTTTCCTTTCAATTTCTGTTGCCGGAAGGGAATCTCGGAATCCCTTCAGGATCTTGGGCTCAATTATCTTACTCATAGCCCTATATTGTACCGAAGAGCGATGAATTTCAAGCCTCGGTGATCATCGCCCAGAGGCTTGAAGCTGCCATGCATATTTATGTTGCCTTCTGCGATTTTCGCCGGCTCTCGGCCCCAATGGTCACAAGGAGAGTAATAAAGAGGAGAGGTATCACCAAAAAGGCTGCCCGCAGACCGAAAAGGTCCCCGATTTTTCCCATGGTCCATACAATTATGGAGAAGCCCGGAATCCCTGCCGTTGAGAGAAGGATAAAGAGCATGGTTGAGTCTCCCTCCATTCTGTCTGCCGCATAGGACTGAATACTTGGCCAGAAACAGGCTACTGCCAGACCGGCGAAAAAGAGGAGTACCATCAGGGCTTCTAGTGAACTGATAAAGAAAAAGCCCAGACTGAATACCAGGCCTCCCGCCGCGGAGATAAGAATAAGCCGTGGCAGATGCTCCTGTTTGATAAATCCACTGGCAAGACGACCCACAATCATGCCCGAAGCAAAGAGGGCTGTGCCCAGGGCCCCCGCGCGGGGAAGGGTATCGTAGGAGAGCTGAATATAGCTGGCACTCCAGAAGGTGTACGCCGCTTCCACTCCGCCTCCGCAGAACATGGCAAGTACAAAGATCCAGAATCTTCTTTTACCCAGGAGTTCTTTGGCATGGCTTATGGGATTTTCATAGCTGTTATCTGGAATCTGCCCTGTTTTATGGGCATGACGGCTGCTCAAGAGGAAGAAAACCGCAATTAATATATAGAAGACTCCCAGGCCGATCATGACTGACCGCCAGTTGATGTTTCTGGAAAGCAGTTCTCCCACAGAGAGGACTGTCACCAGGACCCCGATGGAGAAAAAGGCATTGACCACATTCAGGTATCGCCCCGAATTACCGGGATGGAGATCCTGAACCAGTGGATTGATCAGGGCTTCAAGAAAACCGCCGCCGATCCCCACAAAAATCATTGCTGCCAGAACCACAGGGTACGAAGGCGCCCAGGCATAGAGGAACATTCCCGCAGCAAGAAGAAATCCTCCGCTGTTCAGAAGGGCTGTTTTTCCATAGCGGGAAGCGGCCATACCGCTTATGAGGAGAATCCCCACCAGCAGAAGGGTTCGAACTACTTCGATACTTCCCCCTTCGGTGAGGTTCAGGTTCATCTCCTGCATCAGCGCAACAAGGCAGATCGGAGTGGCCACCATGCTGGAGGCATAGGCTGTCAGACTTATGGAGCTGGCTACATCCATTGTGGTCATTTTCATATCTTTCATATTTTTTATCATATCAGGAATTTGATTGCTGTGTGTTTATGTTTTAGAATTCAGCTTATAAAAATGCCGGGCCCTATTGCTTTGGCAGAATATCTATCAAGGCAGAATGCTTTGAAATAATCAGGAGTTTTTATGAAAAAAGTTGTCCTTTTCTTTCTTTTGGCCATGCTGGCCGTTTCTGTAGTTTCCGCCGAAGATATTAATCTTGGAAAATTCCCCCTAGGTGAATGGCTCGATACCAATTATGATGCCTACTGGGTATTTGAATCTGATAATATTATGATCAAACAGAATGGTGCTGTTGTTTTTGATTTTAAGGATCAGGTCGAGAATTTTAAATTGGAAGCCACTATGGCCGGTGAAGTTGAGATGAAATTCAGCTGCGACGAAGCGGGCAGAGATTATACTATCTCAAATAAAATGGGCAGCACAGATATTACTCTGATGTTCAAAAGAGATGATGGTGTCGACTATAGTGTAAATATGAAGCGTCAGTAATTGCTGACCGGGAATGTGATATCACATACGATATCACTTTTAACCGCGTCCAGATGACCCGGAATGTGATACCCATAGGCCTGGGCTAATAAACCGCCTGGGCAATGTTACTTGCCCTGGTAGTACCAATCCCCCAAGGGTGGCATTTCTTTACATCCTTAGTCCCGTTCATATACATCCATCAGGTCAGGGAAGGGCTCCAGTGCCCTGGGCAGCAGCCCATTGGCCCAGGCCAGAAACAATCCGTAATTCAACACCGGCACTCCAGCTTCCTGAAACAGATCCAGTCTGCCACGCATTACATTCTGAGTCGTCATGCAGCCCCCACAGTGAATTACCAGATCCCAGTCTGCGGGATTTTCAGGCATTTTACGGCTGTGAGCAAACTCTACCCGGCTGGAGATCATCTGCCTGAAGAGCCGGGGAATCTTTACTGTCCCAAGATCTTCCGCCTGCCTGTGGTGTGAGCAGGCTTCCATCACAAGGACCCGTCCCTGCTCAGGAAAAGCCTTTAAGACCTTCAGGCTCTCTATAAACTGGACTGGATTTCCCTTCTTTCGTGCAAAGAGGAGAGAAAATGAGGTCAGTGGCTGATCTTCGGGGATATCCGCTGCAACCTTATGAAAGGCCTGGCTGTCGGTGATCACAAGTGAGGGTTTGATTCCCAGATTTTTGTAAAAATGGTAGAGCTCTCTCTCCTTGACGATCAGGGCGGCACAGTCCCGGTCCAACAGGTCACGGATTGTCTCCACCTGAGGCATGATAAGCCGCCCGGCAGGTGCTGCCAGATCTATGGGGGTGACAAGGAGTACAAGATCCTGTTCCTTCACAAGTCCCTCTACGGGGGTCATCTCTTTTTCAATCTCTGCGCTCAGACCTTCCATTTTCTTTATAAGAGGGAGGGATGAGCCGGATTCTCTATTATCAACTGCTATGCGTCGGTCTTTCGGGAAAAAATCGGATTTATCAGGGGCCCTTTCTCTATCAGCAAAGCTCAATATTCCCAGCCATGGGAGTTTCATCTCTTCCAGCCAGACCTTAAGTTCTTCCTCTGATTTTGTGACTCCTTTATCCGCGGGGCTTACAAAGAGTATCAGGTCGGCTCCGGCCATTCTTTCCCGGCTTTTGCGGACCCTCTGCTCTCCAAGATCTCCCAGATCATCCAGTCCGGCAGTATCAGTTATGCCGCACATTCCCAGTTTTCCCAGTTCAATCTTTCTTGTGACAGGATCGGTGGTGGTTCCGGGAGTATCCGAGGCAATGGCCACCTCTTTTTGAAAGAGATTGTTCATGAGTGATGATTTTCCTGCGTTTCTGTTTCCCGCAAGTACTATTCTATTCAGCTCGGCAAGGGCCGTTTCCTGTGAGTTATTCATATTATGCTCCTGTTGTGAGGCGTTGCAGACCGAAGTGTTCATCCAGATTCCGGATATTTTTTATCTCTTCAATTCCACTCTCATTTTTAAGCCAGAGGATCAGTTCGCTTCTGTTGTTAAGCCCGGCTTTTTTAAGTTCAGGCAGCAGCTCCTTGATTGTTCCGTATCCCAGAACATCTCTCAGGCTGTTTACCATGGCCGCAGAGTTGACTAGATTTTTCTCCATAAGGGCTCTGTCAGGTTTCAGGGCCGGTAAAAGCAGCTCCGATGCTGTTGTGAGTGCCCTGCCGAGATTTTCTGATATCCTGATCATATGTTCCGCCATAAAGGGGAGGTAGGCATTAAGCTGCAGCTGTCCTTCACTGCTGTAACGGCTGATCAGGTCCGAGGAGGAGATCACATCCAGACTGAGTCCACGGATCAGTTCAATCAGCACGGGGTTGGATTTGGAAGGCATGATTGTTGAACCGTATTGCTGCTCCTCCTGGGGAATTTCTGCCAGAAAGGAGGATGAATAGATCAGGAGGTCTCCTGTCCATTTAAAGAGGTTAGAGGCACAGAGTCCCATGGCACGGGCGGCTTCTGCCAGGGCATCTGTATGGGCTACCTGATCGCAGAGGTTCTGACTCCGGCAGAGGGGCAGACCCGTTATCCGTCTCAGGGCTTTTTCCGCGGCAAAAACATAGTCTCTGGGTGCAGAATAACCTGTGCCGATGGCCGTCCCTCCCAGGGGAATCTGGCGGAGACGTTCTGTTACCTTGTTGAGTCGCCACCTGTCACGCTCAACTGGTCCCGCCCAGGCTCCGAAGAGCTGACCCAGGGTCATGGGGAGGGCATCCTGCATCTCAGTACGCCCGCACATAAGCCACTCCTGGTAGAGGGTCTCTCTGTAAACTAAACCCTCCTGCAGGGCGATAACTCTGGTCTCCATCTCTTCCAGTATTCGGAAGCTCATCAGGATCACAGCTGTGGAGAAGGTATCGTTTGTTGACTGGAATCTGGCCAGATCTTCCAGAGGCTGAGCCTTGAACTCATTTCCTATATTTGTACTTTTATTGGCCAAAGCTGCCAGCACCTCACATATATTCATATGAAGACTGGTTCCGGCACCCCCCTGGGTCAGGGGGAGTGGGAAATGTTTATCATGGTCTCCCCGTATTATCTCCCGGGCTGCATCGCAGAGTGTATGAAAGTAGAGATCCGGGTAGAGGGAGGAAGATTCCTGTTGAGCCTGAATGGCTGCCAGTTTTACCTCAGCAAAGGCCTTGATCAGAGTTCGCGGTGTCTGACCTTGACCGAGGATTTTTAATGCCTTAGCTGTTTCTGATCCGTAGAGTGGGGTCATACAAGACTCTCTATGGCATCGTCCCTTCTTATTCTGGGGGCATCCCCTCTGTCAAAGGAGAGCTCCCGTCCAAGGGGGCGTACCCGCATGGAGAGGCAGCTGATACACTGTATTCCGCTCTCATCAAGACAAATTTTCCCGGGATAGAGCTGATAATCCTTCTTATATTCCACCTGAGTAAGATTGGGCATCAGTACATTGGCACCGGCGGCGATCATCCTCTCCCTGCCGTCACTCTGAAGTGAACCCGCGGCAGTTGTGGCAGGAATATGGGCCTCCGGAAGGGCAAGGCGCAGTAGTGCAACACCCCTTATTGACATTTCAATATCCCGCTGTCTGGCATTTTTCAGGGGAGTCTGAGGATGGGGGATAAAAGGTCCTATTCCCACCATATCCAGTTCCAGTTTCTGTGCCAGGAGAATATTGTTCAGCCTTGTTTCATCCCTTTCTCCCGGGAGTCCCAGCATAAAACCGCTTCCTGTCTGGAATCCGGAATCCCTGATATGATCAAGGGCTTTAAGACGGGCACTGAGACTGCTTCCGTTTCGCAGATATTTATGCAGAGCGGGGTCGGATGTCTCAAAACGAAGAAGGTATCTGTCGGCCCCTGCCGTACGGAGGGCTCTGTATTGATCGGGAGTTCTCATCCCGCAGCTCAGGGTTACGGCTGCTTCCCCTTCAGTCTCTTCCCTGATGGACTCAACAAGACGGCAGATTCTGTCATTGTCATACTCAGAATCCTCTCCCCCCTGGATAACAAAGGTCTTTATGCCCTTGTCTGTTCCGGCTCTTACAGCTTCAAGGAGCAACTTTTCATCAATTCTATAGCGATGTACATGCTTGTTATCCTTCCGGATACCGCAGTAGAGGCAGTTGCTGCTGCAATGGTTTGTATATTCAAGGAGTCCCCGGAGGAGTACTGATTTACCATGAACTGTACGGCAGACCGCTCCCCCCAGCAGGCTGAGTGCCTCGGTACTGCTGTTGTAATAGTGATCACTTATCTCATGGGGGCTCAGTGCCTTTATTTTTTTATCATTCATATATAAATAACCTTTAAAGGTAGATATCCCTTTCACCACCCCGGATTCTCTCGAGGGAGCTTGTTATATTAGATTTAATTACAGGATCTGTTTCTTCTTCGGTGAGCTTGTGAATCAATGCAAAACCCTTCTCTCTGGTCTTCTCTTGTGCAAAGTCCATCAGATATTCGGCAAAGGAGACCAGGCCGTTGGGCAGACAGTAATGTCTGATCAGTCCCGGTTTGGCAATATCCATAAAATCCTGTCCTACACGACCTTTGCGGTAACAGCCGGTACAGAAGGAGGGGATAAATCCGGAGTCAATCATATCGCTAATGACCTCTTCCATGGGACGGTGATCTCCCAGGGCAAACTGGCTGTTCTGTTTTTCTTCCTCCGTATATCCACCGATGGATGTTTTTGATCCGGCGGAAATCTGGCTGATACCATAGCGGAAGAGTTCCTGTCTCAGCTCTTCAGACTCTCTGGTGGAGAGGATAATTCCCGTATAGGGAAGGGAGAGACGGATCACGGCAATGATTTTTCTGAATTCATCATTGGATACGGGGAAGGGGACATTTTCTGTCAGTTCAGCTCCCGGTGCCGGTTCAATTCTGGGAACACTCACCGTATGGGGGCCGCAGTTGTAAAGACGTTCCAGTTCTTCGGCATGTTTCATCAGGGCCAGTACTTCATAGCGGTGATCAGCAAGGCCGAAAAGAATTCCCATACCCACATCGTCAACTCCGGCTTCCATGGCCCTGTGCATCACATAAAGCCGGTTTTCATAATTTGCCTTGGGACCGCTGATATGGTATTTACCGTAGAGTTCGGGATCATAAGTTTCCTGGAAACAGGTATAGGTTCCGATCTGGCACTCTTTCAACTCTTTAAACTGTTCAACAGTCAGAGGTGCTATTTCCACATTTACACGACGGATAGAAGCTCCATTCTCTTTGACGCTGTAAATTGTCTTTAAGGATTCCTTCAGGAAATCCAGGGGGTAGTGTCCGGATTCTCCCGAGAGAAGTAGAACTCTCTTGTGTCCCTCTTTCAGGAGCATCCTTGTCTGCTGAGCTATCTCATCCTGTTCCAGTTTTCGCCGGACTATCTCTTTGTTATCTTTTCTGAAACCACAGTACAGGCAGTTATTGCTGCAATGATTTCCAGTATAAAGGGGGGCGAACATGACCATCCGCTTTCCATAGATGATCTCTTTGGCTTTTTCTGCCGCATCCATAATACTCTGGATCTGGGCAGAATCGTTCACCCCAAGCAGAGCCGCGGCATCCTCGGTGTTCAGCCCCTTCAGCTTCATGGCTTTTTTTATAATGATTTTCAGTTCCATCAGGGATGGTTCAGGGCGGGTCGCCAGTTTCTTCAGTTCACTATGATTCAGAAATTCCGGATATTGTTTTGACATGGTTCCTCTCCTTCAGCATTGATGCCTTGGGTCAGTTAGTTTATTCAGCTTCTCTAGCTGTGATTCCTTGGTTGCCGGCTTCTCAGCGGACAGTCCTTAGATGGGGCTAGTATTTTCTATTATTAGCTAATTAGTCAAGATTAGATAAAGAATAATCGATAAATTTGTAACGAATGTTACGGTTTTTTATGCAATTTGCATCCTGGACAAAGAAAAGCCCCCGTTTTACACCATAACGGGGGCTTTTAAAAACTGTTTATAAAGGAATCTATGTCATTTGATCCGACATCCTGACAGGAGTGGGAGTACAAAAGCCGTTTAACAAACTCGCTTTAGTTGTTTATAATATAGTTAGTAATGCCTAATAATGCAAGGAAAATAATAGCTTTTTTGAACTATTATTTTAGAAACGATTAAATAAGATAATAAATTTATGCTGAGTAAGTAATTACGTTTTAATCCACACAGTGATATAATTCTTTTTTCCCGTAAATATTAGCCAGAAGACTGCTCAGTTTCATGTCTACCGTATTGTATCCGTAGTATTTCAGAGCCAGCTGATAGTTCTTTTCGGTGATCCTCTCCACCTCTTTTGGGTTATCTAGAAGGAATTGAACCTCTTCGATTGTCTTGTCGGTGATGAAATCGTCAATCTCTACTACTTCAAAGCCCTTGGGTTTAATGTCGGTGGAGTAGATTGAGTAGTTATTTACCAATATGGGTTTGCGGAACCACAGGGTCTCGAGGAATGCGTTTCCGAATCCTTCGATCAGGGAGGGGTAGGTTACAAAATCTGCATAGGGATAGATATCCTGGAGTGTATAGATCTTTCTGCCGTCAGTAGTTGTTCCTCTCTGATCCATAATTATATCATCAACAAATATGGCTCTGACTTTCAGAAGTGCGGCATAGTCTTTGACTCTTTTTTCATACTCAAATCCCTCATCACCTGATGCATGGGAGATAACAAATGCTGCTTTTCTATCAAGACGTGAAACCATCTCGAGGGCATGTTCAATACCCTTCCTCTGAACAACTCTAGTGGGCTGAAGAATCAGAAGTTCATCATCCTTAACTCCAAGGGCATCCCTGATATCACTGTTGTAATAATCCTTTCCAGGGGGCTCTTTTTCAAAGTTCATAACATTGGGAATCAAAGTGGATGAGATACCCGTGCGGAGAGCCAGCTGATTCTGTCCTGATGAGTTAATAACTACATGCTGAATATTAGGCAGGTGAGGTGGAAAACTTGAATTGATAAAATCCCATACACAGTTGGTCAGAAAGCGTTTTCTTTCCCAGAAGAAGTCATGGTGATGGGCTATGACAGGCATATTGGTTTCTGCAATAAATTCTGTGAGCGCCATGGCAAGTGGAATGTTGAGGGGGATTGTTATGGCATTCTGGGGGATGATCAGATCGAGATTAAATTTTTTTACAAATTCATAAAGAACTTTTTTTATTTCCTGACGTTTCTGATGGAGAGCGCCTGTCAATTCTTCGGGTCTTTTTTTCTGATTAAAACACTGTACATAGATGGATTTTGTTTCAGGATGCTGAAAATGGAGCTCCGGATATACCATAGATATTTCGGCTGGTCTGTCCAACTCTCCGGCCAGGTAGAAACACTTATTTCCACGCTCAATAAGTACTTCCGCCCACTTTGCTATTTCGAGGCTTACACCATCGGTTCCTGCGATTCTGAATGATATAAATCCAATGTTTTTATTCATAGAAGAACTCCTGTTTTATTATCATAAATTATATTATAGATTATAAACTCTCTGGCTTCCTCTATTTTCTTTTTCAGATTCCGGACAAAGGTTTTTACCCGCCGGTTTTCACCTGGGGTGAAAAAGAGAGTCCCCTCCGTTGAACTTTCTATCCATCAGCAGATCAACAACCTGCACGGCACCCGACATGGTTCCGTATATTCCGTGGGAGAACTTCGGCTGATACAAATTCTTAATGGGGGTTTTCATGGAGAGCCGTTTCGGACCGAACTGTGTAACCAGTGATGCCATATCGTAGAGGCTGCCGGTGGGGGATCCCGAATACCGTGCATAGCTAGCCGGACTGGCTGTATCAATCACCTCAATATGCTTACGAAGATCGGGGATAATATACTTCTCTACAACTCCGATAAAAAAATCAGCCCATTTATCTTTCTCCGCTTTGTATTTCTTCGGGTCTTCTTTTCTCAGTTCCAGCCAGTCGGCGGGAGCAAAAGGAACCGCCCTGATTGTTATTGTATTTTTTCCACCGGTTGTGAGAGAGGGGCAGATTACACCAAGATGAAAGCATTTCTCGCTGAATCCATTTTCACCCTTTAAAAATGCATCGAAGAGCCTGTCTGTGGTACCCAGTTCTGTTGAAAGAACGATATAGGGATAATCCATATCCAGTTTGGACATATCGATCCTGTTATCCAGACCCAGGGAGACATTGAACGAGGAGGATGACATGATAATGCCATCCAGTTTATTCAGATATTTTTTGGGAAGATTTTCGTCTCCCACAAGTTTATGCATGGCCACCATAGGATCTATGGTCGTTATAATTCTGGCGGCTTTCACTGTTTCATTGCCGATTTTTACAGCTGTGGCGGCGCCTTCTTCGATTACGATCTCTTTTATTTCAGTATTAAGAAGCAGTTCTCCCCCTCTTTTCTGGAAATTTGATGCCATTGCTGCCGGAAATCCGTCAAAATATCCCAGGGGTCTGAAACAGCGGCTTATTGAAGAGAGCATGGCTCCTGTTGTCAGGATTGATGAGGCTTTTCCCGGGGGTACTCCTGCAAAGGAGGTGAAGGTTTCCATCAGCTCCCGGAGGGAGGGGTTATCAATCTTGAACATATCAAGGAGTTCGGAATAGGTCATATTCAGGTTTTTTACTACCTTGGGAGCGGAAAAGGGAATTTTAAGTTTATCTGCAAAATTAGAATTGGCCTTAAGACTCCGAACCTGTTTAAAAAGATCCACAGAGTAATCGAAGAGTCCTGCAATCTTGTCAGCATCTTCAGGAAATTCCTTCTGCAATGCTTTTTTCAGATTCTCCGCTCCTGCAGGTAGATGGTACTCTCTGACCGTCTCTCCTTCCACAATAAAACGCCGCATAAAATCATTTTTATACTGTTTCAGGGGGAGGTCTATCTCCATATATTTCATGATATCAATTACATCAGGGAAGAGCTGGGTTGTCTCAAAAACAAATCCATCTCTCTCAAAGGATGTAACATATCCGCCGGGATAAGGCTCTTTTTCGATTATCAGAATTTTTTCATGGGGATGTGTTTTCTGCCATAGAAGGGCCGTTGTCAGGCCGGATATACCGGAGCCGATGATAATAAGATCGTATTTATCATCCATTTTACAGTTGGATTTAATAGACTCTTTTTCCAGTTTGATTGCTGCCATTCTGTACATCCTTCTATTATTAATCTTCCGTTCTTTATATTAGAAGATGGTAGGGGGCAGATATTCATACTGTCAAGGATTAATATATAATCACGACCATGAGTAAAAAAAGCGTTCCTGCAGAAATGAGTCCTCCCGAGGGGATCAAACTGGCATTCTTTGATCTGGATGAGACTATTACATACAGGGATACCGATCTTCTCTGGGCACTCTGGCGTAGCCGGAGGAGTCATAAAGGGCTGTCGGATCTGCTGCGTCTTAGAAAAATCTCCCGTCTCTATTACAGCCATACCCTCACTCCTGATGCTTACCGTGAGTATCATCTGAAAAGGGCCCGTTCACTGAAACTTGAAGACTATAAAAAAATGGCAGAATCCTTTGCCTCACATACAGAGGCCCGTTTTGTCTATCCTGCTGTCCGGGAGATTCTTAAAGAAAACAGGGAAAGGGGTATCAGGAATGTTCTGATCACTGCTCAGGATGAAATAATCGGCGGAGCATTTAAAGATATTCTCGGGCTGGACGGATGTCTGGCCAGTTCCTATATCTATGAAGAAGATAAAATAACAGGGATGAAGATGCCTCTCTGTTTTCAGGATGGAAAGGTACACTGGGCACAGGATTACCTGGACAGGGAGGGTATTTCATGGGCGGAATGTGCTTTTTACACCGACAGCCTGAACGATCTGCCCCTGCTGGAGTCCTGTGAGTATCCCGTATGCGTACATCCGGGAGATGAGCTTTCCACCATAGCGGGCAAACGATCCTGGCCGGTCTTCAGACCGGAAAGGCCTTAGAACAGCTCTATACTGCCCTGTTCAACAAGAGATTTAAAATCGTACTCTTTCACAAGGTCCGGATTCCAGTTCAGGTTGAAGATAAATTTTTGTACTATCTTTGTCTGATTATTCAGTCCCAGGGGATCTTTAAATATGTATCCAAAACAGAGCTGGGGAATATCACCGCCGAAAGAAATATTCTTTTTTTGATGATTGATCAGTATGGGTACCTGAATATCCGGACCTGTCTCTTCCAGGAATCCTTCCTTTAAAAATACAGTCTTGAATCCACCCCACATAAGGTTTGTCAGTTCAGCAATCACTGGAGGTATAACCTCTTCAATGGTTCCATTGAACGCGGGATTCTGAGTCCTTTTCAATAGAGAGTGGAGTTCTTTCATATTGGTCTGCAGCATCAAATAGCCGCGGCACCAGTTAGTTGTAATAGGAATCAATGAAGTAATTTCACCATATATAACCTTGTCTCTTATAACCAGAGGTGCCGGGCAGTGTACACTTGCTTCAGGAATCATATATTTGAAGGCATTCAGTGAAAATTCCTGTATGTGTCTGATCATTTCAACCGGATAGTCCCTGATGAAAATATGGGTCTTAAGATATTTCACTATCCGTTCTTCCTCACTGATATGAAAAACACCATCAAAGAGCAGTGCATCGTCAAAGGATAGTTTTTTTTCATCTTTTTTCTCCTCTACACGGAGGAAGAGGGGGAGTTCGGGGCGCAGCTTCTTCAGTTCCCGGCTCAGATTCAGCCAGTCTCCCTGATTATTTACAAAGAGGGCACCCAAGTGGATATTCTTCTCCAGGATAATACTCGCTATGGCAGGATCTCCCACGCTGCGCATTCCTGTCAGATTATTCGCATCGAAAATGGCCCGGAGTTTCGGGAGCACCGTAATGTCTGTATCAAAGGTAAGGACCTTGCTTTTAATCTGAGTATTGTCTGGCATAATTAAATCTCCCGGGGAAATATGATATATCTTAAATAATAATCTATTCTTACTCTTAAAGATATTAAAATACAACAGATACAGATGGCGGGATGGTTTTTTTTATTCCCGCTGAGATAAATCCCGGCTGTCTGCCGGGACAAGCCCGGCAGCAGCTTTCAGTAACTTTTCCTCAGGTGGGTCAGTTCAGGGTCAATGACTTTTTCATCTGCAGGGCTGAAGTCGATCACTTTTATCTCTCCCGGACCCATATGGAAACCGTTATCAGAGAATACATCACCTTTCTGACCTCTTAAGTGGATAAAAAAGGCTGGTTTATCGGTTTTCAGTTCTATTGTGTATTTACTTTCACCGTTCTCAATGCTGTTGACCTTCATCTGAACATCAGCCTCTTCAAGGCTGCACATTCTGGGAACGTGGAGGAAGAGGGTATTCTTAAGGGTCTCTTTTTCCGTTTCCAGAACAAGTTCCAGATAGGAGTTCTGTCTGCTCTTCTCATCTTCAAGTTCTTCAGTATAAAACTGCTGTGCAGATCCGGCCTTAAGGTCGAGCTCTTTTTCAACAGTCCGCAGGATCTCCCCGCTGAAATTTCTGAATATCAGTCTGGCCTTTGCTTTTATATCTTCGGCTCTGTCGTTTACGGCAGCAGCTGTGATATTTCCATCCTTCATCCACCCGGCAATCAGGAGGGGATTGAAGAAGCGGGCTGCTCCGTAGTGTAGAAGTTTCCAGGCTCCTGAATAGTCAATTGATGCCCAGGAGGCCACAGGCCAGTTGTCATTGAGCTGCCAGTAAAGTGCTCCCATACAGGTGGGACGGTTACTTCTCCAGTATTCCACCGCAGTCTGAATGGCCCAGGACTGCTGTACCTGACTGAGGTAGATAAAGTCCTTGAACCCATGGGGAAATCGGAAATATCGGCTCAGGGTGGATATGATAATTTCATTCCCCTTTAGATTCTTCTGATGATGCATCATCACGGGGCTTGTGACGTTCTGCATATCTTCATCCGCATATTCACTGACCATATTGTATGTGGGGAAGGACTGAAATCCGAACTCGCTGCAGAAGCGGGGTAGGATGTCGTAGTAGCTTTCAAAGGGTTTGCCCTCATGCCATACAGACCAGTAATGCATATCTCCACGGCTGTCGTCATGCCAGCAGTCTGAGTAGTCACCCTCTCCGGCTGATGGTGAGCTTGGCCACCAGCTGTGTCCGGGTGCCAGTTCTTTTACGGCTTTCCCGATAACTCCTTCGTTCAGACGGTCGTAATCCACCAGATAACGGTCCCTGTTCTTCCTGGCCTCTTCATACCAGGTCAAGGCTCCCAGATCTTCATTGTTTCCACAGAAAAGTGCCATACAGGGATGACTTTTAAGTCTTGGAATCTGTGCTTTTACCTCATTCTCTACTGAATTCAGGAATTCAGGATTGCTTGGATAGAGGGAACAGGCAAACATAAAATCCTGCCAGATCAGGAGTCCAAGTTCATCACATTTATTGTAGAAATGTTCAGTTTCATACTGACCTCCCCCCCATACACGGATCATGTTCATATGGACTGCAGCCGCAGATTCAAGGAGGTAGGTAGTTTTATCTTCATCCTGGGATGAGGGAAGGGCATCCGTGGGAATCCAGTTGGCACCCTTGGCAAAAATATCCCGTCCGTTGACCCTGAAGTACATGGAAAGCCCGATTGCATCTTCATCATTCACCACTTCGAGGGTTCTGAATCCAACGATGAGTTTTTCTTTTCTATCTCCCAGGTTGATATTCAGATCGTATAGTCTCTGCTCTCCCTCTCCGTTGGGCCACCAGAGCTCAGGTGATTTTACAAGAAGTGTTTTTTCAAGAGAGTAGATCCCTTCATTCAATGGCACAGCCTCTTCCAGAACCGCATCGGCCACAGATATCTGAAGGAGTGCTTCCATATCTGATCCGGCATAAACAGTTCCTTTTACGGTCAGCTCCCAGTCATCACCTCTCTTCTCAAGGTCATAATTGAGTCCTTCAAGACGGATATCCGTAAAATCCAGTTCGATGCTCTGATAAACACCCCCTGTCATAATGCAGGGACCCCAGTCCCATCCGCTGTGACACTGAACCTTTCTCAGAAAGTTTCGTGCAGGTGATTCTACGGGTGCGGGTTGTGCCGGTATTATGTAGGGGTGGAGTTCCGCCCTTTTAACGGCCGTTTTCTCGGCAGAATCTATATAAATTTTGAAACTGTTTTTTCCTGTCTTCAAGGCATCTGCAGTATCAAACCAGGCGGGAACAAACATATTGTCACTGCTGCCTATTTCAATTCCATTGACCTCAATCCGGGCTGCCGTATCAAGAACTTCCCCATGGAAATATTGAAGACTCCCCGAGGGAATTTCAGAGATTTCTATTGTTTTTTCCATAATCCAGTCAAGCTGGTGAACCCATTGGGTTTCAAGTTCGTTTTGGTCTTTATATGGATGGGGGATAATTTCAGCATTAATGAGGGCCGTGTAGATATCGCCGGGAAGTTCTATCTGAGTACTGACTTTGTGGTCAGTTGATTTGAGGCTCCAGGTCCCCGCAAGATTTATCTTATTCATTTTATTTCCTTATTCTTATCTGTAGCCTCCGGAAGGACGCCCAGTCACAAACGACCGGGCCTGCCTCTCCCCCCTCCGGTGGGTAGATAAAAAAGGGCACCGGAAACTTCCGGTACCCCTGATTTAAGTTCTAAGTTATTTTATCCCTTAACAGCACCTGCAACAACTCCCTTGGTTATCTGTTTATTAAAAGTGAAATAAACAATCATAACAGGAATCGTTGCGATTACCAGGGCTGCAAGCTGCCAGCCCAGCTGCTGACTGGTAAGGCTTGTAAAGGAGTAGACTCCTACAGGCAGAGATTTGGTAAAGTCAGAGCTGGACAGTACCAGAACAAGGAGAAACTCATTCCAGATTCCCAGAGCAGAGATAATACTGATGGTAATAATTACAGGCACAGTCATGGGAATAATAATGCTCCAGAATGTTCTAAACGCAGAAGCACCGTCAATATAGGCGGATTCAACCAGTGAATTAGGCAGTCCCCGCATAAACTGAGTACCCAGGAGTACTGAAAGGGGCATACCGAATGCTACATAAACCATGATAATTCCCAGATGTGTATCTGTCAGTCCTACTTTAGACAGGAGCAGAAACAAAGGGATAATTACCGAGTTGACGCTTAAAAGGTACCCCAGTCCGATAAGAGCCGTGATAATTCTGGAGAGTACCTTAAACTGCATCTTACTGATTGCAAAGGCAATCATACAGCCGAAAATAACTATCAGGAAGGTTGATACACCGGCATAAATTATACTGTTTATGAACTTACCGCCCAGGCCGGCCCTTTGAATGGCGGATCTGTAGTTAAACCATACAGTTTTATGGTGGATCATCTTCTGCATCTTTTTCGGAAGTTCATTTACAATAACAAAATCACCCGGTTTCCGGCTGGCAATTTCAGTTGGCAGATCTTCTTTTACAAGAAAGTGCATCATAAGACGTCTGGTAGGGCTGATGGATGTTGATTCAATCATCAGACGCTCTCTTGTATCTTTCTTAGTGTCATAGTCGGGGACTATATTCAGAGCGGGAGCAACAACTATGTATTCATCTTCATAGTTGTCGAAAAGGTCGTGAGGGAGAGCATAAATATCCCTTGTGAGCTCTTCATTGGATTTAAATGAGGAGTAAAACATCCATCCCAGAGGTACAACTGTAATCAGTGCCCATAAGATGAAAATTGAGTAGGATAATATTGTTCCGATAAAGGCTCCGGGAGTCTTTCTTCTTATTATTTCGTTTGTCATCCTACAACATCCTCATCCGTGTCAAAACGTTTTCCAATCCAGTTACTCACGAGGATCAGGCCAACTGAGATTACGACAATTGCATTGGAGATTGCCGAACCGTAGGCAAAACGCATTTCATTACGGTAGTCCTGGAAGGCTGTCTGATACATGAAAATCGGCAGTACCATTGCATTATTACGCTGAAGACCCTGAGTTGTCATGGCGAATATAAGGTCGAAACCTCTGAGTGATCCCGCAATTGCCAGAATTGTTGATACCAGAATGGTACCTGTGAGTAGGGGCAGAATAACTCTGCCGAAGATTTGAGGCTCTGTTGCACCGTCAATTTTAGCAGCTTCAATCATGCTCTTATTCATTTTCTGCAGGTTGGCCAGGAAAATAATCATATAAAATCCGGTATACATCCAGATAAGGGCAAAGCCTATGGGATACATAACCGTATCTGCTCTCAGCATTAAATCAAACTGAGCCGTAGAATCGCCTGTGACGATCTGGATCAGTCTTGAAGCGGGTCCGTCTGCGGAAAACAGTCTTTTCCATAGAATCCCGATAACAATGGTAGAAAGAAACTGGGGCAGGAAAACCATGGACTGAAAAAAGAGTCCGCCCTTAACTTTGTTTCTATATAGTATATAGGCCAGCACAAAGGCTACTGGTATCTGTCCGAATACGGATACGGCAACAACTATCATATTGTTTTTGAATGAATGCCAGAAGTTCGGGTCCGCAAGCATGGCTTTGTAATGATACAGTCCAAGGAAGTTCCATTCTCCTCCCCTGTTGGGATTGTAGTCAGTCAGGCTGAGCCAGACTGAGTTGAAAATGGGGTAGGCAACGATGAACAGATAAATCAAAACGCCCGGCGCTATCATTCCCAGATACGTCACAAGTGCTTTTCGATCACGTAAATTCAATTAATTACTCCTCAAAAGGGGCTTTCGGGCTGTACTGTGGAAAGCTCTTTCGTCAAAAACTGCCGGTATTTTTTTCATAGGAAAGGATACCGGCTTTTGGAAAAACAGGGAGGATTTTCATCCTCCCTGAGCATGGTTATTCTAAATTATAGAATTAACGGAGCAGTCCTTCAACTTCTGCAGCAATTTCAGCAGCAGTAGCCTGACCGGAAGCAATTTTCTGCATACCGGCATTCAGTGCGTCGTTAGGAGCACCCGAGAGGAAAGCATCAATTACTTCAACCTGAACTTTTACACCCTGAGCAAATCTAACCTTTTCGGCAATGATTTTAGGCAGGTCAGAGGGAGTTGCATATCCTTTAAGGATAGGAGCTACGATAGCACCGTCTCTCAGTCTCTGAGTAGTTTCAGGTTCACTGTAGTAAGCACTGATAAACTTCATGGCTGCCTCAGAAACGGCTGCTTCAGCTGCACCGGCTTTTGTCAAACCGTAACCAACCTGGATAGCTGCAGCAACACTGTCGTTGGTTGCAGATTTTTCACCGGGCATTTTGGGCCATGCCATCATTACAGTGTTATCAGCTACTTCGGGATTCTCGATTCCACCGGCAGCCCACTGACCCTGTACCATAAACAGAGCTTTTTTGTTGCTGTAGTTGGAGATGTTTGAACCGTAGTCTACCAGTACAGATTTAGAATCAATAACACCGTCGGCTACCATAGTTTCAATATAACCAAGAGCGGCTACCCATGCAGGATCTGTGAAAGATTTGTCACCATCATAAGACTTGGATACGAAGTTTGCGTCTCCAGAAGTTCTGGAGATCATAGCAGACATCAGACATGAACCCCATGCCCATCCGTCAGCACCGTCGATAGAAACAACCTGAAGACCGGCTGCCTGTGCGGCAGGAACCATGGCTTTCAAGTCATCATAAGTCTTGGGCTGTGAAAAACCCAGTTCTTCAACAAGAGCTTTGTTCATATAAAGAACTGTTGTCAGGTTTGATGTTCCAAGGGGAATCTCAAAGATCTCTCCATTGGGTCCCATTGAAGGGATCAGGCTTACGTCAAACATGTTTTTGTCAATGATGTCTCTGTGGTCAAACTGCTGACCAGCTTCTTTCCAGGGAGCTCCCCAGCGTGCGTCGGCACCCATGTAAGCCAGGTGAGGAATGTCGCCTGATGCGAGTCTTGCCTGTACTTTCTGGTGGTATGCTTCATCATAAAGAAGTTCGTAATCAAGTGTGATGTTGGGATTGGCCTCATGGAAAGAGTCCACGATTCTTACCCAGCTAACACCTTCAGCATTTGAGTTGTCACCATAAGCCATGGTTTTAATTACAACTTTTTCGGGTTTGGCGGCAGCTTCAGCTTTTTTCTGACATCCAGTCAGGAAAAGAGAACTGATGATAACAGCTACGATCAAAGATGAGAGTAATGCTTTTTTCATTAGAAAATCCTCCTAAAAATATTACGGCCGATCAGGCCGGAATTCCAAAATAATGTTTCTAACAGATCTGCTGTGCAATTCTGTTAATTCTATGAAATATCGCTTTCCCTACTGCCCAGGCAGTTCAGAGTGCGTCATTCCCAACTAATTCGAGCGATCCGAAACGCTCTACATCCTCGGCTTCCAGAACTTCCAGGTCAATAAAGATCCTGTTCATTACAAGTCCTGCGGCACCATAGGCAACCGACTTATCTCCCAGAGTGGAAAAACGGACTTCGCAGTCGACCTGATCGTCATAGGGCCAGTTTTTTCTGATCTCTTCATTCAGTACAGATCTGAAACGCTCAGTCATATGGGGTCCCAGATCTCCACCGAGAAATACCTGGCTCAGGTTGAATGTATTCACAAAGAGAGCAAGATGCTGGGAGAGTTCCCTGATGAAATGTTCAATAATCTCCGGCTCCTCCATGATGGGGGAGTCTTTTGCGTAATTCAGTGAGAGTTGCCCTGCTTCCTTGGCTTTGCTGCTGAAGATGCTTCTGAATTCACCCGCCGAGCTGTTTCTGCCATAGTAAACATTTCCGTTTATGGCGATTCCCATACCGATGGCTGTCTGTTCGGGGGCTTTTGACTTGGCAATATCCCTGAACTCTATCAGGCAGAACAGAAAGTTCTGCAGATTTTGTGTCCGGTGGAATGTAAGTTCTCCCCAGGCACAGCTGTTGGCATCATTATCAATATAAACGGGTACTTTTGAATGGCAGGCTATTTCTTTGTAGAAATCAAAGGGTTCGGTGAAATGAAGAGGGATGGATGCCCGGATAATTCGTTTCGGGGCATCGATAATTCCAGAGCATCCAATTCCGATACCTATAAGGGGACGACCGATCCAGGTCAGTTCCTTCTCAAGATCATCCTGCAGTTTGAAGAAAATCTCTTTAAAGTTCTTTGAACTGATATCTATGGATTCTGTTCTGGAGAAAAGGATATCACCAAGGATATCCACGGCAACAACAGTATAGGATTCGGGTCTGATTTCAAAACCGAGTATGTAGCCGTAATTTCGATTGATTTCCAGTCGGACAGGCTTTCTTCCTCCCTGGGGAGTAGAGGGTCCTTCTGTTGTTTCCAGTACAAGTTTATTATCCAGCATGTTGCTGACAATATTGGTAACCGTTGATTTATTGAGGTCCAGTTTCCTAGAAAGATCTACACGTGAGATAGAACGGGCAGTCCATATTTCACGTATGATTCTGGAAGTGTTTACAATTCTGTTTCTACGTACAGCGTTAAGCTTCAAAGGGACCTCAATTTAAAAGATTGGTTAGTTGCGCCATGAACCAACCAAGGGTATTGTTACATGCCGTGGGTTATCCGTCAACTGGAAAAATCAAAAAAATCGATAAGAAGGTGTTCTAGAGCCCTAACACTGTATTGAGATTTTGTGGATGGTTTAGGTAAAGTTTTAACCAATGTAATTCATGGGTATCAAACATACCGGGAATGACCTAATTATCAGTCTAGAAGGTTCAGGTCTTCGTGAGGCATGGTGCGTCTGTAGGGGCGGAAATAGGTCTTGGGTGAGTAGTCATACAGATCTGATACCTTAGTCATGTAGACACAGGCATATTTTTCAACCTGCTCGGCATATCGGCTCTCGTCAAAGCCCGCTCTGAGAATTTCCCCCCAATAGGGATTAAAGAAAGCTTTATACTGTCCCAGAAGTTCGGAAATCTTGGAATTGAGTTTGTCCAGCGAGTCAAAGAGGGCTGTTATTCTGCTTCGGGAGACTGCTTCTCCCTCATAGCGTCGGGAGTCAAGGCTGTTGATCTCTTTCTCCAGTTTGAGTTTTTTATCCATAAGGCTATTAATCTCTTCCTGAATGCTTCTGGACTCTCTGATTCCCTTAATCTCATCTTCCAGATCTCCCAGAACAAGAGCGGTACGCCAGTTACAGCTTTTCTTGATAGAGACAACATCACCATAAATATGGTCACCCAGGTAGAGAATCTCACTGCCCGAGTATCCCAGATCCTTCTGCAGTTTGGAAAAATTTCCACCCTGATAGATGCCGCTGTCCACAGCGTCAGTATGATTGATCATGGTTTCAGATTCGGGATCTATCTTAAGGAAACGACCCTTCTGCTCAAAGAACCGGGGCTTGTCGGCAAATGTGATAACAATATCAAAGAGCTCACGCCAGTTCTTATACTTTTTTAGAAAGGGATTGAGGGAGTAGTCCATCAGCTTTCTGGTGTAGGCGTAATCAGAGTTTGTGATGATCATCAGCTTCTTGCCGTAGTCCTTATATCGCTCCAGCATCCCCGCTATTCGGGGGTCTTTAACAACAAAACGCTCAAAATCATTCCTGATTCTGGATTTTAAACTGTCGTCCTGATGAAGGATGTCGATGGCATGGTTTACATCATTCGCCAGATCATGATAGGCGGGAAGGTCGGCACCTTCGGATTTCATCTGCACAAGCTGGCTGAAAAGTACTCCATAGGAGATTGCAAAACTGGTATCCAGGCTCTGGAAGTCGGGATCTCTCAGATCGATGGCCGTCTCCTGGTAGATATGCTGCATCCTATGATAATCAAGGGGTTCCAGGCCGTGAAAGGCTATCTTTACCTTGCCGTGACGGCTTACCTGCAGGAGGTTTCCGTTTCTTTTGTCTATGACCAGTCCCACAATGGCTCTCTGGAAATCAAATTTCAGATCCTTTACTGCGATGGGATATTCCGGACTTTCAGAAAGACGTTCTGCAGCAAGCCTGTGTGTCAGCTCTTCAAAGGCTTCAGTATGATAACGGACAAGGGTGTAATCCATATCAAAGCCGATAACCTTGATGTTTTTCATATTCAGTACTCGGTTGATAAATACGGGCATTCTAACTCCGGGCGGTTCTTTTTATCAGATATTTGTACACGGCTTCCTGGGAGCGGATTTTTTCGTCTCCATCCCCGGCTTCTACATATTCATTTTTAAGATCTTTATCCAGTATTCTGGCCTTTCTGTTATCAGACCACTGTATGTCAAAGATACTCTTAAGTTCTGCCTTAAGACTCTTACGGTATACAGGGCAGGTTACTTCAACCCGGCGGTCTAAATTTCGTCCCAGCCAGTCTGCCGAAGTGATATAGCAGCGGTTGTCTCCCCCGTTTCTAAAAATAAAGAAACGGGCATGTTCCAGATACTGATCCAGGATACTTATGGCTTCGATATTTTCACTGAATCCCTCAACTCCGGGAACCAGAGAAAACCGGCCCCGTACGATCAGGCGGATTTTGACTCCTGCCTGGGAGGCTTCATAAAGCTTTTGAATAATCCCTTCATCGCTGAGGTTGTTCAGTTTTATCCTGATGCTTGCTTTCTCACCTTTTTTGGCAAATTCAATTTCATTGTCGATAAGCTCGGTAATCCCTGAACGGAGGCCGTTGGGGGATATCATCAGGTGCTTGTTCCGTCGGTAGCGGTAGTTGTTTTCGAAGAAATCGAAGAGGGCGTCCACCTCCTCGAGAATCTCCTTATGGGAAGTCATAAGGAAACAGTCTGTGTAGAGGCCGGCGGTATCCTCGTTTAGGTTACCCGTACCTATACCACCGTAGCGGACGGTTTTTCCCTTCTCCCTTCTGCTGATAAGGAGAAGTTTGGAGTGAACCTTGAGACCTTCCACACCAAAAATTACTTTTACATCGTTTTCTTTAAGTACATTGGCCCAGAAAATATTATTCTCTTCATCAAAACGGGCCTGCAGCTCCAGGATAACCAGAATCTCTTTTCTATTCTTCCTGGCATTGATCAGGGCATTCACAACGGATGAAAAGTTTGCCACTCTGTAGAGTGTTACTTTAATGCTTTCCACGTGGGGATCGATGGAAGCCTCCCGCAGTAGATCGATCACCGTATCAAAACTGTGATACGGAAAATAGAGAAGTGTATCTTTAGCCTTGATCGCCTGGAAGATTTTTACACCCTTGGGAAAGTGTCTGTGCTGCAGAGGTTCATATTTTTCACAACATTGCAGTCCCACCAGTTTGGGGAACTTCATAAAGTCGCTGAAGTAGTGATGCCTGCCTCCAGGGGTAACCGTATCATACTTTCTGAATTTCATTTTTCTGAGGAACATATCCAGCAGATCCTGATTCATGGTCTGATCATAGAGGAACCAGATTGGTGCTCCCAGATGTCTCTTCTGGACACTCTGGTTTACTTTGTTCATATAACTGAGTGAGATATCGTCATCATCAATATCCAGTTCCGCATCCCGTACAACCTTGAAGTTCCATGAATGGAAACTGTGATAATGGCTGTCTCTGAAAATTGATGGAAGTCCTGCACGGACCACTTCATCAATAAGCATTACATTCTGTTCATCTTTCTTGCTGGGAAGTTTGATAAACCGGGGAAGAACTTTTGTCGGGATCTCAACGATACTGTAGCGGATTTTATCTTCCTGGCCGATTGTTTTTTTCATCTCCACCGCAAGGTATAGTGTTTTGTCCTGCAGCTCGGGCAGTTTGTAACGTGCATCCACCATTATGGGGAAGATCTTGTGACGGACCTCTCTCTCAAAATACTCTTTTATAAAAGAACTCTGCTCTTTATTCAGCTGTTTGTATTTCAGAAGCCTTATTCCCATTACCTCGAGCTCAGCATACATATTCTGAAGTATTGTGTTGAAGCTTTCTCTCTGTCTGGCCACTTCCTTCTGAATATTTGCCATGGCAGAGGCAGGGTCTTCCCGAAGCATTATAGCTCCCTCTTTTCCCATCTGGCACATCCGACGGGTCATGGCAACACGAACCCTGAAAAACTCATCAAGATTTGAAGAGTAGATTCCCAGAAATTTGAAGCGATCACCCAGAGGATTTCTTTTGTCTTCGGCTTCCTGCAGAACTCTCTCATTAAAGGAAAGCCAGCTGATCTCTTTATTAAAAAAAGGGTAATCTCTTTTCTTTACGGTATAGGGGCGGGCCATAGTTTTCCTTTTATCAATTTAATTTTCTAAATAATACATACATGTATCTGATCAGCGTCCAAGACCGTCACCGAAACAGGTGTCTATAGTCCGGGCATGTTTAATAAGAGGATGATCTGCAGGGACAAATTTTGTCTTTCCGGCTACCTCTTCAAGGGGAACTGATGTCAGGTCATTTCCATGATACGCAGCCATTCGGCCGAATTCTCCGGAATCTGCCATACCTGCTGCGTATGAGCCGAGTTCTGTGGCAATCACCCTGTCTCTGGGAGAGGGGGTTCCACCTCTTTGAATATACCCCAGAATCGTCTCTCTGGTTTCTATGCCTGTCATATCCTGAATCAGACGGGCCACAGCAGCACCTGCAGAAATTCTGTTTTTCTTCATTCCCACTCCCGGCACCTTCACACCTTCTGCTACAACAACGATAGAGTAGGGTTTTCCCGCTTCAAGACGTTTCAAAAGGTAATCTTTCAGTGTTTCAGCTTTCCAGGGGATTTCAGGAAGAAGAATGGCATCTCCCCCTCCGGCAACACCGGAGTAGAGTGACAGCCAGCCCGTATGATGACCCATAACCTCTACAACCATAATTCTTTTATGAGAGTTGGCTGTGGTATGCATTCTATCGATGGCTTCGGTGGCGATATTTACAGCCGTATCAAAGCCGAAGGTCATATCTGTTCCCCAAACATCGTTGTCGATGGTCTTGGGAATGCCTACTATATTGAGGCCCAATTCCTGCAGTTTTCCTGCAGTCTTCATGGTTCCATTTCCGCCGATACATACAAGGGCATCAAGGCCCAGTTTATCGCAGTTCTCCAGAATACGGTCGGGTTTGCTCTGAACATACTCTTCGTACTCTTCGTGTTTAAACGGTTTTTCCCTTGAGGTTCCAAGAATGGTCCCTCCCATTGTCAATATTCCGGATAACGACTTCTCATCCAGATGTCTGTACTCATTATTGATCAGTCCGAGGTAGCCGGAGGAAAAGCCGTAGACATCCATTCCGTATTTGAGAATAGAAGTCTTTCCAACCCCTCTGATTGCAGCATTTAAACCGGGGCAATCGCCTCCTGCTGTAAGTATTCCAATCTTTTTTGTGCCTTGTGACATAATGTCTCCAGATTTTAAGTATAGAAAGTTAGGATATAGTTAGCAAATCACATCAGTGTGAAACTGAGAGCGCTTTTCTTTTTGAATCTGTCCAGGGCCAGATTGATCATCTCATCCAGTAGAGCGGGATAGGGAAGTCCTCCCGCATCACAGAGAAGAGGAAACATACTGATGCTCGTAAAACCGGGTATGGTGTTAATCTCATTGAGAAACAGCTCTCCTGTTTTCTTATCCATAAAGAAGTCCACCCGGGACATACCGCTGCAGCCAAGTACTTCATAGGCTTTTACAGCGATCTCCTGCACCCTGCGGGCATCTTCTTTTTCAAGATCTGCCGGCACGATAAGTGCGGCTCCATCGGGATCTAAATATTTTGCTTCATAATCATAAAACTCATGACTGGGCTTCAGTTCTCCGGGAGGGAAAGATCTGGGATTCTCGTTTCCCAGTATGGAGCACTCAATTTCTCTGGCATTAACAGCAGGTTCCACAAGCACCTTGTTATCAAAGCGCAGCGCTTCTTCCATGGCAGCCTGAAATTTATCTTCGTTATCCACACGGGAGACACCTACAGAGGAGCCGCACTGGGAGGGTTTAACAAAAAGGGGCATGCCGAACTTCTCTTTTATTTCAGTCAGAAGGGCGGTCCAGCTGAAATTTTCAGCCTCACACTCTGCTTTTCTGACACTTCTGAAGGGAACAACAGGCAGATTATGATGTTCCCATATTATTTTTGCTATATCCTTATCCATGCTCAGGTAGCTTCCACCTACACCTGCCCCGGCATAGGGAAGGTCGGCTATCTCAAGGAGTCCCTGAAGGGTTCCATCTTCACCGAAAGTACCGTGAAGAATGGGCAGAACCGCATCTACCGCTATGGGACCTTTATTTGAGCTAAGTCCTTTGCCTGGTACAACGCTGAGCATTTGCTGTGAATCTTCTTCAATCGAGAGGATCTCTTCAATTTCTCCCGGAGGGTTCTGTAGATACCAGACACCCTCACGGCTGATACCGATAAGGTGAATATAGTACTTTTCACGGTCTAGATGTTTATAGACAGATGCGGCAGATCGGAGGGAAACTTCATGTTCTCCTGAACGGCCGCCGTATAGTAGAGCGACGGATATTTTATTCATGTTTCACAGATTAACATGATTAATTCCTCTTCTCAAGTCACCTCTGGCATGGTAATGTTGTTACGCGCTGTTTTATTAACAGCAGATCCTCGGAGGATAAATGAATTTTCTCACTTACAATCCCCTGATTTTTTCTGCATTTATGGGAATGCTTGTGGCACAGCTTGCCAAGGTTATACTTATTCTGGTGATGGAGAGACGTATGGCCTGGGACCGTCTTACAGAGACCGGTGGAATGCCTTCATCCCATTCGGCAGCAGTTGCAGCTTTAGCAACTTCATGCGGAATCCAGTATGGATTAAACAGCCCTTACTTCGCCATTTCTATTGTATTCGGCTCAATTGTTATTTATGACGCAACGGGTGTTCGCCGGGCAGCAGGCCGGCACGCTGAAATACTCAATAGTCTGATTCAGGAAATGTCTCATCTTTTTGAAGAGGGTGATAAACCCAAGGCTCTGAAGACTCTGCTGGGTCACACCTATCCTCAGGTATTTATGGGAACCCTCCTTGGTATTTTTATCGGATTTGCCTGTATGGGGAAAATCTGAAAATACAGAGGCGAAATACAGCAGTAAATCTTCTGAACAAACTCCTGAACAACTTGATCTAAAGAATAATTTCCCCCGCATTCCACTATGCATAAATAAAAAAGCCACTCTAATGAGTGGCTATTCAAATGTGTGGCTATTCTAATCAAACCCGGAAGACCGGATCTTAGTATCAATCTACTTTATAGCCCGCCTCGGTGAGCACTTCTTTCAATACTTCTGACTCATTCCAGGGACGGGGACCGTCATCATAGATTATTGAGCTCTCATGTCCCTTGCCGAGAGTAAGAATCATATCCCCGGCTTCAGCCAGTTCAACTGCTTTCTTCATCCCTTCTTTTCTGTCGGGAATAAGAAATAGATTCTTATTCAGATCTTTTGAGGTAATACCTTCTGCAATATCATTTATGATATCCATCGGATCATCACCCCGGGGGTCTTCATTACTCAGAATAATGATATCCGCATATTCATCGGCAATCTCACCCTGTTCCGAGCGCTTTTCCACATCCCGCTCTCCGGCTGAGCCGAAAAGAACAATCAGTTTTCCCTTTACATCGCTGCGTATCAGGGGCAGAAGCTTCTCAAAGGAACCGGGTGTGTGGGCATAGTCCACCAGAGCGGAGAAGGGCATGTCTCCCGTAACAGGTGACATCCTTCCGGTCACACCGGTCAATGAAGGCAGATGATCAACAAGCTCCAGAATATCTTCTTCCATAAGTTCGGAAACCACAACAAGAGCTGCCATGGCGTTTTCTACATTGAAGAGCCCCGGCATATTCAGACGGCTCTCTTTTTTACCGTTGGGAACATTGAGGGAGAAAGCAATGCCTGTGGCATCACTCTTATAATCGCTGCACCACAGGTCGGCATCCTTATCTTTCAGGCTGTAGAGAAAAACTGGTTTCTCCCCGACAGCATCCATATAGATTTCTGCCCACTGATCATCGTCGTTGACAACACCGAAGGAGTCGGCAAAAGAGGACTCTGCAATCATCTTGAAGAGATTGGCCTTATCCAGGCGGTACTGCTCAATGGAACCGTGGAACTCAAGATGCTCGTGGGTCACATTGGTCAGAACGGCCACATCAAATTCTACATCCGCCAGGCGGGAGTTTTTAGGGGAGAGACCGTGAGAGGTTGCTTCCAGAACAGCATACTGCATTCCGTTGTCCACCATCTCTTTCAGCAGCTGGTGGATATGGGGAGCTTCGGGTGTAGACTGTCTGTAGGGGTTGGCTTTGGCTACATCCCCTGTTTTGTAATTAACTGTTGAGAGAAATCCAGCCTTCATTCCTTCAGCTTCAAGGAGCTGATGAATAAAGGAAACGGTTGTGCTCTTTCCGTCAGTACCTGTAACACCGATCACCTTCAGTTTTGATGAAGGGAAGTCGTAATAGGCAGCGGATGCGGGAGAGAGGGCTTTTCTAGTATTCTTTACTTTTATATAACAGACGCCCTCTGTGAACTCATCCAGATCCCGGGAGTGCACAATCCCTGCAGCACCCTGATGAACGGCCATTTCAATATATTCATGACCATCTGTATGGACTCCTTCCAATGCGAAAAACAGAGTCCCTTCTTTTACTTTACGTGAATCATACTCCAGTGAATCGACCATCAGTTCCTGATTGCCGTTTATTTCTACTGTGTCTACTTTGTTAAAAATACTTTGAATTGTCTTCATAGGCTAATGGTATCAGCAGGGGTGACGCTTATCAAGTAAAACCTGAGGAAAGCGTCTCTTCTGGTTCCTAAATCAGTGAACAGCTGATACTAAGGGCTGTTTTCAGCCCGTCAGAGGCCGAACTGATGATCCCGCCGCTCCATCCTGAGGCTTCTCCGCAAATAAAAAGATTCTCAAAACCATCGCATAGACCGCTGTCTCTGTTCCGAAGAACCTGAACAGGGCTGGACGTCTTACTCTCGAGGCCTATGAGTTGTCCTTCCTCCCAACCGGGCATCCGGTGGCAGATATCCTCCAGTCCAAGACGCAGAGCATTTGTTACAGGGGAGGGAAGGAGTTTTCCAAGATCAGCGGGCAACAGTCCCGGCTCATAGGAAGTGGGGAGAAGTTTCGAACCGGATTCTCCTTTTAGAAAATCCTTTATTGTCATGGATGGAGCCTTGTAGCCACTGCTCTCTCTATAAAATTTCTGTTCCAGAGCCTCCAGCCAGTTCAGACTCTGTGCAGCATCGGGTTCATTCTCATTTATCAGCCGGGGCGGAACTCCCGCAACCAGGGCGGCATTGGCAAAGGCACCGCTTCTGTCGTAATAGCTCATCCCGTTAACAATATTAGTGTTCGAAAAGGTGGCTGCAGGTACCACTTTTCCACCTGGACACATGCAGAAGCTGTATACAGGAAGATCAGCCTTTCCCGAGGTCAGTCTGTATTCGGCGGCTTTGACGCCCTCAAGGGAGGGGCAGCCCCACTGAATCCGGTTAATACTCTCCTGGCTGTGTTCCATCCGGAATCCCAGAGCAAAGTTTTTTGATATATAAGGAACTCCTCTGTTAATTAGCATTCTGAATGTATCCAATGCCGAATGTCCCGTGGCCAGAATAAAATAATCTGCCTCAAGACTGCCGTTATCAGTAATGACAGCTCTGACTCTCCCGTCCTTAATATCCAGATCTTTCACTGACGAGTCGAACTCGATCTTTCCCCCAAGCTTTTCCAGCTCACGCCGCATACTGCGGGCAACCGGGAGAAGTCTGTCACTTCCAATATGAGGATGTGCCAGGTATAGAATTTCTTCCGGGGCACCGTGGCGGACAAACTCCTCCAGAATATAACGGCGCTCCTTCTTTATATGTTTGCTTCGGGAGGTGAGCTTACCGTCAGAAAAGGTTCCTGCACCCCCTTCACCGAAGCTGTAATTGCTGTTTTCAGTAAAAAGAGCCTCTTTTTCAAGCTTTTCGATATCTGCAGCACGATCATCTACGTTTTTTCCCCTCTCAAGGATTGTTACTTTAAAGCCCGCCTTTTGCAGAAAGAGGGCCGGGAATATCCCCGCAGGACCCGAACCGGCAATAACAACTTCTGGACTTCCAGGTACTTTTGGAATCTCCAGAGCTGAAGCTGCGGTAGTCCCTGATGGAGGGCTCTCTTTTATCTCAGGAGATTCAGCCAGTACTCTGATCTGCCAGTGAATCCGGTCTTTTCTGCGGCTGTCCAGGCTCTTCTTTATAATTCTGTATTGCAGATTATTAATGCGGAGTTTAAGGCGGATCTGCCGGTCAAGATCCTCTTCTTTGTAATCGGTGGAAATATTGATATTAAGTTCTGTTTTGCCCATATTTTATCATAAATTGCCCTTCCAACAGGGGCAAGGGGGCAAAACTGTTTATTAGAAGAACTTGACAATATAGGAATCCTTGATTATGTATGTATCCAAAGGTAAAACTTAATTCCCCTTTATCTGGAGGCTCTTTTGGCAGCTACAAAGAAGCTTTTGATCGTGGAAAGTCCCGCAAAAGCAAAAACAATAAAGAAAATTCTCGGCAAAGATTTCACAGTCAAGGCCTCTGTCGGACACATCCGCGACCTGAGCAGCAGCGGCCGTGGAAAGAAGGCTTTGGGAATTGATATAGAACATGATTACAAACCCGATTACATCATTATCAAGGGTAAGGAAAAGACAGTTAAGGAACTGCAGGATGCTGCAGCCAAGGCTGACGAAATCTATCTGGCACCTGACCCCGACCGTGAGGGAGAGGCAATTGCCTGGCATCTCAAGGAAGCTCTGAATCTTAGTGATGAAGAAGCTCACCGGGTTACCTATTCATCAATTACCAAGAGTGCCGTACTCAAGGCTCTTGAGAATCCTCATAAGATCGATATGGACCGTGTAAACGCACAGCAGGGACGGCGTGTCCTGGACCGTCTTGTAGGTTTCAGCCTCTCTCCCTTCCTCTGGAAGAAAGTCGCAAAGAACCTCAGTGCGGGTCGTGTTCAGTCTGTTGCTGTACGTATCGTCGTAGAGCGGGAGAGAGAGATCAAGGCCTTTATTCCCGAAGAGTTCTGGAAAATCAAGGCTCTGGTTTCCCCACCTGAATCAAAAAAGGATCAGTTTGAAGCAGCCCTTGTCCGCTGGCAGGGTAAAAAATTCGAACTGGGAAATCCTGACGCCTCAAATGAGGCTTCTTCTGCAGTAGTTGCAGAGCATATTAAAAGCAATGATCTCAGCATTCTGAAAATTGAGACCAGGGAAGCCAAAGGCCGTCCCAGTCCTCCCTATATCACTTCCACTCTGCAGCAGGGTGCGAGCACATACCTTGGATTCGGTACCACAAAGACCATGTCTGTGGCTCAGAAACTTTATGAAGGTATGGAGATTGAAGGTGAGACACAGGGTCTTATCACCTATATGAGAACCGACTCTATAAGAATTGCCCCCGAGGCCATGGAAGATGTCCGGAATTATATAGCAAATAATTTTGATCCCGAATTTCTGCCTGAAAAGCCTCAGGAATACAGTTCTAAAAAAAATGCACAGGATGCGCATGAAGCTATCCGTCCCAGTTCAACAGAACTGACACCGGAAAGGGTTAAACCCTATCTTACCCGTGAACAGTATCGTCTTTATGAACTGATCTGGCGCCGCTTTGTAGCTTCCCAGATGCCCCCCGCACGCTTTGATATCACAACAGTGACCATCGGAGCAGGAGAGGCCGAACTGGAAGCCAAGGGTAGAATAGTCCGTTTTCCCGGACACACAGTTCTTATTCCCGACAGCGACAAGAAAGAAGACAATAAGTATCAGAATCTTCCTGATGTTAAGGCCGATGAACCTCTTGATATGGATAAACTGGATGTTACCCAGAACTTCACAAAGCCGCCGTCACGTTTTTCCGAGGCCAGTCTGGTCAAGGCTCTTGAGAAGGAAGGAATCGGACGTCCGTCAACATATGCTCCTATTATCAGGACCATCAATGACAGAGGTTATGTCCGTCTGGAAAGCAGGGCCTTCCATGCTACGGAGCTGGGAATGGCGGTTGTCGATATTCTGATCGGTAACTTTGAAGACATTATGGAGCTTCAGTTTACTGCCAATATGGAGAGCAGTCTGGATGAAGTGGAGCAGGGTAAGGCCAACTGGGTCGAACTTGTGGATAATTTCTACAAGCCCTTTGAAGCCAAGCTTGAAAAAGCCATGACAGATGCAGCACCCCTCAAAGGACGCCCCTGGGATGGAGATGAGAAATGTCCTCTCTGTGAAAGTCCTCTGGTATTGCGTTACTCTGTTAACGGTGCTTTCCTGGGTTGTTCCACCTATCCCGAGTGTAAGGGTCTGATACCTATGCCCGGTGAAAATGAACAAGATGAAAACGCCGAACCCGCAGAAATTGTCCCCTGCCCTGAATGCGGCAGCAATATGATTCTGAAGAAGTCCCGCTTCGGCAAGGAATTCCTGGCCTGTTCCAAATATCCTGAATGCAAGACAACCATGTCTGTAGATAAGGAAGGAAAGCCCGTTGAACTGCCCAAGATAAAAAGAGACTGTGATCTCTGCGGTAAGCCAATGGAAGTTAAAATGGGACGTAGAGGGCCTTTTCTGGCTTGTTCCGGCTATCCTGATTGTAAAAATACCATGCCCATCGACAAGGACGGTAAAGTTATCATCCTTCCCAAGGTTGAAGGTGAAGTCTGTGAGAAGTGCGGTAAGCCCATGGAAGTAAAGATGGGACGCCGTGGTCCCTTCCTGGCCTGTACTGGTTACCCGAAATGCCGGAATGCAAAACCTCTTCCTGGAGAAGAGGATAAGAGTGCCGCGGGTGCCGAAAAGGCTGCTCCGGCGAAGAAAGCTCCAGCTAAAAAAGCCACAGCCAAGAAAGCTCCGGCTAAAAAGGCTCCAGCCAAGAAAGCTCCGGCTAAGAAAGCTCCGGCTAAAAAGGCTCCAGCTAAGAAAGCCACAGCCAAAAAGGCTCCGGCAAAGAAGAAATCAGAGGAAGATAAATCTTCTGAAAAAGAATAAGCCACAGAGGTGGAAGAATATCCTGTAGAGTCAGTTTAATTTGGCTTGCAGGATTTTTTTTATCTTTACTTCCCTGCAGGGAATACTTATTTTATTGATATCGGTTTTTCTGCATACAGTAAGTGTATTGCATAATAACTTAGCCCTATTTCAAAGGGCAGGAGTAATTGATGAGTAATGAACCTGATGATAAGAAAACGAATGCCCAGGGCAATAACAATAATGACGACTGGAAGAAAAAACTCCAGGAGCAATTTAAGCCTGAAAACATGGAAAAACGAATTAAAGATATGAAAACCGGAAAGGGTGGTAAATACCGCTTTTCCTTCTGGTATTTTCTCCTTGTAATAGTTGTTCTTGCAGTACTGAACTTCATGTTTCTCAAGACCCCCGATGAGGTTATTGAGTTTTCCGTATTTAAGGAAAAAGTAGAGAACGGTGATATTAAAAGGGTTAAGATGACCCCGTCTTTTTATTACGGTATGACCTATACGGCAGATGAATATGCCAGCCAGGTTATGGATTCTTTAACTCAGCGTCTGAATGGCAGTAAGACTGCCCAGGCTGAGGGAAACATGTTTAAAACTGTTCCCATTAATGATCCTACCTTTGTTCCTCTTATGGAGAGCCGGGATATTGAGTATTATGCAGAGCAGGAGAAAAGGAATTACTTCCTTGAAATTCTTGTAAGCTGGGTTGTTCCACTCCTCTTTCTCTTCTTGATATGGAGATTGATATTTAAAAAAATGGGCGGCGGAATGGGCGGCTCAAATGTTATGAGCTTTGGTCAAAACAATTCTAAAATAGTAGCCGAAGAGGATCTGAATACAAGATTTAAAGATGTTGCGGGTTGTGAGGAGTCTAAAGACGAACTTGTTGAAGTCGTGGATTTTCTCAAAAACCCAGATAAATATACCGCAATCGGAGGTAAAATTCCCAAGGGTGTACTCCTTGTAGGACCTCCGGGAACAGGTAAAACCCTGATGGCCAGAGCCGTTGCCGGTGAAGCCGAGGTTACCTTCTTCCGTATGAGTGGAGCCGACTTTGTCGAAATGTTTGTCGGTGTAGGTGCTGCCCGTGTACGTGATCTTTTTAAACAGGCCCGTGAAAAGGCTCCCTGTATCATCTTTATTGATGAGCTGGATGCAATAGGTAAGAGTCGTGCGGGTGCCATGAGTACCAACGATGAACGTGAACAGACATTGAACCAGTTGCTTGTTGAGATGGATGGTTTTGACTCTACATCAGGTGTTATTATCCTGGCAGCTACCAACAGACCCGAAGTTCTTGACCCTGCTCTTCTCAGACCCGGTCGTTTTGACAGACAGGTTCTTGTTGATAAACCCGACCTTTTGGGAAGAGAAGCAATTCTCAAGATTCACTCTGCAGATGTAACACTGGATCCTGATCTGGATTTGAAAGAAATAGCTAAGGCAACTCCGGGATTTGTAGGTGCAGACCTGGCAAATATCGTCAATGAAGCGGCCCTTCTGGCTGTAAGAGGCGGCAGAAATGCTGTTACTCATAAAGATCTGGATGAGGCTATAGAAAAGACTATTGCCGGTCTTGAAAAGAAAAACAGACTGATCAACCCCCGAGAAAGGGAAATCGTAGCATACCATGAAACAGGACATGCTCTTGTGGCTGCCTTTACCCCCGATGCGGACCCTGTTCAGAAAATTTCAATAGTTCCCCGCGGTATGGGTGCTTTGGGTTATACCCTGCAGACACCAACAGAAGACCGTTTTCTGATGACTCAGGATGAACTGATAGGAAGGATTGATATTCTTCTGGGAGGACGTGCCGCCGAAGAGATTGTATTTAACAAAATCTCCACTGGTGCTTCCAACGATATCATGAAGAGCACAGACATTGCCCGGAATATGATTACCGAATATGGTATGAGCGGTAAGTTTAAGAATATGGCCCTGACTAAACGTAACGGTTCCTATCTTGAAGGTGGTGGAGCAGTTAAGGAATATTCAGAGCAGACTCAGCAGTATATCGATGAGGAGATCTCCCGTTTGATGAATGAACGCTACAAGATAGTTTTTGATCTTCTGACTAAACACAGAGATCTTCTTGAGGGCGTTACTGATCATCTGATGGATGAAGAAGTGATTTCCACAGAAGAATTCCTTGCCCTTATCGAGAAAAATGAGAAGGGTACCGCCGAGTTGGTCAGCCGTAAAGAAAGAGACATGAAGGTCTCGGAAAGAGCTGCTGAAAAGGGACAGAAAAGGAATGATGCAATCATTGCTAGAAACAAGGCCCGTGAACTGGCTGAAATGAATGAGCCACCCACGGTAAGCTCTGAGCACAAAACCGAAAATCCCTATACCCGTGAGGTTCCTCTCAAGATGGCTGGAGAAAAAAAGAAAACAATAGAGGATGATAAAAAAGATAAATAAAATCTTTTATATTATACTCAGACAAATCTGAAAATTCTTAAGATATTGAAGAGCAGAAATCAGAAATGATTTCTGCTTTTTTTTATATTTATACTTATTAACAACTATAATTGATTATATAAACGGGAATGATGAATAATGGATGATAAATAATGGATGATGAAATTTGGAATGTTTTTACATCAGAGACATTGGAATTAGCAGATACCCTTGAAGAATCGATCCTCTCCTATGAAAGAAATGGGGAATCTGAAGTCCTTAAACAGGCATACCATCAGACTCATTCTATTAAAGGAAGCCTGGGAATAATAGAATTCAACAAGCTGGAAGAGCTGGTTCACAGCTGTGAAGAACTTTTTCAATCCTGTATGACAAGGCCATTTATTCAGAAAAAACTATTTGTCAGAGCAGTTCTTGAAATGGTGGATATGGTCCGTAAGGTTATAAATCAGGAGAATGAATCATCCCTGGATATAAATACTATCGCAGATTTCAAAGAGCTGCTGGATCATGATTTTTATGCTGTTGAGGAAGAAGTTTTTTCAACTAATCAGAGTAAAGAGCGATGGATTAATGATCAGAATACTCTCCGTGTAGATTCAGCCAAGCTTGATGAACTACTGAATCTTACTGGTGAACTGTTGACTTCGGGTGATTCATTCCGGCAGCTGAGCAATGAAATGCAGGACAGCCGGCTGAGCACAAAGACTTCCTTTTTACTGGGACTTATAGATCAGCTCAGTAATAAAACTCTTGAAATGCGCATGATTCCCCTTTCCTCTGTTATGAACAGATTTAAACGTACTGTACGCGATCTTGCAGAAGATACCGGTAAAAAAATACGCCTTGAAATTTCAGGCGAGCAGACAGAAGTGGATAAGACAATTGCCGAGAGAATCTCAGATCCTCTCACACACCTTCTTCGTAATTGCATAGACCATGGCATTGACTTTCCAGAGGATAGAAAGAAATGCGGTAAAGATCCTGAAGGTGTCATAAAACTGAATGCTCATCATGAAAATGATGCAATATTCATAACCATCTCTGATGATGGAAAAGGGCTGGATTATAGGAAAATCAGGAAACGTGCTCTAAGTAATCCTGAATGGCAGCATATCACATCAGAAAAAGAGTTGGGTGAGCTGATTTTTGAACCCGGTTTCTCAACTGCCGGTGAAGTTTCGAATATTAGCGGCAGAGGAATGGGGATGGCTGCTGTTAAAGAGAGCATCCAAAATCTCAGAGGCAGTCTTGTCATAAAGTCTGAACCGGGTAAGGGGTCAAGCTTTATCATGAAGTTTCCCCTCTCTCTTGCTCTTGTTGAAGGGCTTCTGATTAAGATGGAAGACAATTATTATATAATTCCTTCCGAGGATGTTATTGAATGTATTCATATTGACCCCGCATCCATCAATCAGAGTCTGGAACTAAGTTCTACTGAATGGAATGGAAAAGTTCTACCATTGGTGAATTTAAAGCGAGTCATGAACCTGGAAGGGGACGCTGGAAATATTGTTATAGTGAGACATCTGAACAGCAGCTGCGGAATTCTCTGTGATAAGGTCGTCGATATTCTACAGACAGTTGTGAAACCTCTCCATCCTCTGTTAAAGAAGGAAGTCTGGATGCAGGGCAGCTCAGTTCTCGGATCAGGTGAACCTGTTATTATTTTGAATATATCAGGTCTTATCAATGAGTTCAGGGTATAGCACAACCCTGTTCTTGCCATGATTTTTCCCATAGTAGAGGGCTTCATCCGAATTGCCGATAATCCGGGTCACACTTGTTTCATGTTCAATACAGCTGACTCCAAATGTCATTGTAACCTTGTGCTTGTATCCTTCAAAATTAAAGACTTCAGCTGCCACTTCATTTCGAATGCGCTCTCCCATCTTGCCGGCTTCATTCACATCTGTTTCCGGCAGGAGGAACAGGAATTCCTCACCACCCCAACGACAGACTGAATCTGTCGGTCTGACGATTCTGTGAAATATCTCTCCAAGATACTTAAGTATAAAATCTCCACAGGCGTGACCATATGTATCATTGAACTTTTTAAAATCATCTATATCTGCTATTAGAACTGAAAATATGGCACCGTAACGGCTGTGGCGCCTCTTTTCAGCATCAAGAACTTCTGTCATTGATCGTCTGTTTTTCAGGCCTGTAAGAGGATCTGTACTGGCAGCTTTTTGAAGTTCATCATTAGTAATGCGCAACTCTTCTTCTGTTTTTTTCATTTTTTCAAGAAGTTCCAGAACCTGATCTTTAACCTCTTTATACTGCTGGATTTGAGTGATAAGACCACTGATATCCTGGAGTGAAAAAACAGCTATCAGGTTATTTGGATTTTCAGGAGAGTGACTGCGAACAACCTGACTTTGAATGCAGAGAATATTCTTTGAATCTTCCTGGAATCTAAACAGGTTCTTATGCAGCTGATAGGAGAAAACAACAGTAGAGCCGACTTCAAATAGTTGATGAATCATAAGAGTATAGAACTTCTTTTTAAGATCAGGAAATAAATCTCTTGCATCTTTATTTTCGGCTTCAGCACTTGGTATATCGGTCCAGAATTCAATCAGCTTATTCCAGAATAAAATCTTATAGTTCTGATCCATACAGAATATACCCTGAGGAAGAGCATAAAGCATTTCATATTGTGTTATCATAGTTCTTCCAGATATTTATCCATCAGCTTAGTCAGATCTTCCATTGATTTCATAGTAAACAGGAGTGCAATATCACCTTGAATACTGTACTTTTCAGCAATGAAACGTGTATCCGCAAGGAGGAGGGTATCTGTTGATTTCCTCAGGTCATCAAGACTGTTTCGTGTGAAATTATGCTGATAAACAGGAATCTGATAATCAAAGTTAATCTTGAGGTAATTTGATATTGTTCCCATAATTGAGTTAAGAACAATATTCCCTACTTCTGTGAGAACACCTACTTTTGCACTGTCAAAATCTTCATCCTCATCAGCATCAAGGAGTAGATTTCCAAGTATCCTGGCACTCTCGGCCGGAAAGATAAGCTTGCTTTCTCCACTTACATCACCCTTGAACATCAGGTCTATGACTGAAACTTCCTGATTCAGATATTCAGGAATTGTATTGCTTAAATCCTTAACATCAATCTGCCTGATAGACGGAATGGAGAGCTGGATATAGGTATCAAGCATTTCACTGAGTATCTCGGAGCTTCTTCCTGCTCCTATGGTCAGAAGCTCTACTAGAAAATCAAGATGATCATCCTTCATTTCTACTTTTTCTGAACTCATAGAATACTCAACTCTTCAAGAACCGGCTTTAATTTTTTTTCATTTACAGGTTTATTAATAAAGCCTGCTGCACCAGAATCTTCACATCTCTTTTTGGTCGCATCCTGGATATCTGCAGAGACCATTAAAACCTTTGATTTATATCCTGATTCTTTTATCTGTTTAAGTGTTTCTATCCCCCCGATTCCGGGCATCAAAATGTCCATCAATACCAGATCAAAATCTTTTTCTTTTAATAGTTCAAGGGTTTCTTCACCATTGGAACATTCTTCTATCTGTTCAATCCCGAGTTCATTCAGGATCTTTCTGACACTGAGTCTTCCAAGCTTTGTATCGTCAACAATCAGTATTCTTTTTTTATTGGAAAGGGACATAATTCCTCCGGCCTTATCTTTTCTTTTTATTTAATATTAAGTGATCAGCTGCCTGAATTCAAAATCTGCAGCTCATTGTGATTATATCATCATCCCTGTCAGCTGTATTAGCTCAAAGCTGATTTTATCAGGACAATGCTATTATTTTGACAAAAAAACCTATATTGTAGTAAATTGATATTAAGCGGTTCTCCTTTGCCGCTGGAGGCACTCATTGAACTTTCATTGGACTTTTCTAATTGATCTCGGAATTATTTCAATTGCTCTGCTGCTGGGAACATTAATACGTTCCAAGGTCAGTTTTTTTCAGAAATATTTGATTCCCAATTCTCTGACTGCAGGTTTTATCCTGCTTATTTTCTATAACTGGATCGGCCCGCTCTGGGGCTGGACAACAGTGTCTCTTGAAAATATGGTTTTTCATTTTTTGAATATTTCATTTATTTCAATGATCCTCAGGATTGGTAAAAAGGTGAAATCTGATAAAAAAGCCGTTTTATCAATGGCAACATCACTTGTGGCTCAGTACGGTCTACAGTGCTTTGTCGGTACCATCTTGACCCTTATTATGATACATACAATTTTCCCCTCACTCTTTCCGGGGTTCGGCCTGTTCGCTACTTTAGGATTTTCTCTTGGACCCGGTCAGGCCTTTGCCATCGGCAGCGGTTGGGAGGATATGGGATTTGAAGGACTTGCTTCTGTTGGATTAACCTTCGGAGCTCTGGGCTTTCTTCTTGCCTGTTTCGGCGGGATATTCCTGATCAATTTCGGTCTTCGCAAGAAGTGGATCTATCCTGATCATATTTCCGGACTTGAAAAGGCAACTGTACGGGCCGGTGTTATCAAAAGAGGGGAGGATGCTCCCGATGATACTGTTGAGAATAAGACCTCATCAGAAGCCATAGATCCCCTCTCATTCAATGCTGCTATTATCCTCGGAACATACCTGTTAAGTTATCTTCTCCTCAGACTTCTGAATTGGCTTCTAGCCTTTGCCGGACCACTTGGAGCAGAGCTGGCAGTTAATCTCTGGGGTATTATGTTTATCTTTTCAGCCGTTACGGCAATGATCGTAAAACACTTTATCCAGGTTTTTAATATGGAATATGTCATTGATGATAAGAGAATGACCCGTATTGCCGGTTTTTCGGTAGACTTTATGGTTGCCGCATCTGTGGGAGCCATCTCTGTAGCCGTACTCCGTGATTACTGGATTCCAATTCTCATAATTGCCGGAGTTTCCGGTTTTATCACGATCGTAACCCATATCTGGCTCTCCAGCCGGATATTTGAAGATCATAGCTTCTATCGAGCCATTTTAATCTATGGATGTGTTACAGGAACACTACCCACTGGCCTGGCATTGCTAAGAATTATCGACCCCGAGTTTGAAACACCCGCCTCACAGGACTACATGTATGCCTCAGGAATGGTTTTCCTGATGGTTATACCCATTATCATTACGGCCAATATGCCAGCCTACGGTGCCTTGAAAGGCTCTCTGGTTCAGACATATATAGTTTTAGGTATATACGCCTTCTATGTACTGTTTTGTTTTGTCCTCTATCTTTTCCTGTCAGGCAAAAACCGCTTCAACAGACCAGCAGACCTCTGGCTTCACCAGAAACACCTCAAGGTGAAAAATAAATAATTACTGTAAATTTAATCAAGTCAGTCTGAATAGAATGGTTAGAATAGAAATAATGTGAATAAAGATTGACCGGAGTTGCCCACCAGGCAGTTCCGGTTTTTTTATGTAAAGTTCCTCCCGCAGCCATCCAAGAGCCAATAAGGCTCTAAAAGTGATATCACATACGATATCACTTTCAGCAGCATCCGCAGTACCGGAAATGTGATATCACATACGATATCACTTTCAGCAGCATCCGCAGTACCGGAAATGTGATATCACATACGATATCACTTTAAGCAGCATCCGCAGTACCGGAAATGTGATATCACATACGATATCACTTTCAGCAGCATCCGCAGTACCGGAAATGTGATATCACATACGATATCACTTTCAGCAGCATCCGCAGTACCGGAAATGTGATATCACATACAATATCACTTTCGGCTGCATCCACAGTCCTGTATGCAGTGCTATTGTCCTTGTAGTTAAAAAATAACAATTCATGCGGCCTTATATTTTGCAAATAAAAAAACCGGGGCTTTAACCCCGGTTTTAAAGTCATTCCCTACTAAACTTCAATGAGAAGTCCCGGGGAATCTATCTTCAGCCTAACGGCCTGAAGAATTATACAGATAGCGGAAATAATCCAAATCTGTTGTCAATGTTTTGCTCAGAGAGGGCAGGGTATTCTGATAAGATTCCATAGACTTCCAGAAGTTGTAGAAATCCACATCCTGTCCGAATGCATCACCGTAGATTCTGGTAGACTCGGCATCGGCGCGTCCCTTGATCTCTTCAGACTTGGCATAGGCTCCGGAAATAATAGATTTCTGCTCTCTTTCAAGTTTACCCATCCATTCGGCCTTCTGACCTTCACCGTAGGAACGGTAAGCCTGGGCAATCTGATTACGCTCTGTAATCATTCTTGCATAAACCGACAGAGTCAGGTCATCGGAGTAACGGATCTGACGGACAACAATATCGATCAGTTCAATTCCATACTGAGGAACTGTAATCTTGGCCCTGGCCAGAACCCGATTGGAAATCTCTTCACGGCCCATCTTGATACGGGGGAAGTTTGTTCCCGTAGTTATGGAGAAATTTGGTCCGCTTCCCTCTTCGTCAGTAATCAGCTGTGCTTCCTGACTGGCTGCAGAAGAATTGATGATCTGGTCTGAACTACGTACAGATTCTGCCAGAGGATTCTGGGCAATAATGGTACGTACGGCAGAGTCGATAACATCATCAAGTCTGGCATAAGCCTGATTCATGGAAGTTACGGATTCGTAGAATTTAGCAGGATCACTGATTTTCCAGCGTGCTGTTGTATCTACCCAGATAAACTGGTTTTCAGAAGTAGGGAGTCTCTGAGGATCTCCGTCCCAGCTTAAAATCCTATTGGAATAGCGGGATACATTGTCCACAAAGGGAACCCTGATCTTCATACCGGCATCAGTCTCAACCTTAACGATCTTACCAAAACGGGTAACAAGAGCCTGTTCCCCTTCAGGAACGATATAAAAGGGTCCGAGAAACGCAATCAGAATAACCAGGACAAGAAGTGTGATAAGGATCTTTATTGATTTATTCACTGTGCACCTCCTGTTGTCTGTCCGCCCACTGATTTGAAGGGGACAAAGTTTTTAAGATTTTTATCAACAATATCCGCGTTACTACCCTGGATAAAGACTTTTTCTATCATTTCGTAATAGAGACGGTCACGGGTGACGGCAGGATATTTTCTATATTCTTGAAGAACAGCGACAAAACGGGCTGTATCACCGGTTGCTTCATTTACACGTTCAGTAGCGTAACCTTCTGCAATCTGGATAAGCTGTTGAGCCTGACCTGTGGCTTTGGGAATTTCCTTGTTATATGCTTCTTTACCTTCGTTGATAAAACGATTCATATCCTGAATGGCCTTGTTGACGTCTTCAAAGGCATCCTGAACTTCCCCCTCGGGAGGAACGATATTTTGAAGTTTAACGGTAGTTACCTGTATTCCCATACCATAGGATTCAATGATCCGCTGAATCATCTGTATTCCAGCATCCTCAATGTTAGTTCGCTCAGAACCGATAACATTCAGAATAGCTCTGTCACCAACCAGCTGGTTGATTGCAGACTGGGATACATCACGGATAGTTTTTTCCCTGTTGTTTACATTGAATAACCAGGCTTTTGGATCGGTGATTCTATACTGGATAATCCAGGATACATCGACGATGTTAAGGTCTCCGGTGAGCATAACAGACTCGTTGGAGTAGTCTTTCTGTGAATAAATAGTCGTGATACCGGCGCTGTCTGTTCTGAAACCGAACTGCATTGTCTGTATTACTTTCGTAGGTACTTTATAGACACGCTCAATTCCCAGGGGAATCTTGTACTGCAAACCTGGACCTGTGGTGCGGTTGTATTTACCCAGTGTCAGCACAACGGCCTCTTCTGTCTGGTCTACAACATAAACACCACTCATAATACTGAATGCAGCAATAACAACAATCAATATGATCCAGATGAACTTGGGTTTCATAGGCAGATTGATCTTTCCTTTTTCCGGAGAGACATCTCTTTCAGGCATGGCTCATCTCCTTTTTCTTCCAGAACGGTACTACCGCTCCAGTGTTTTTTTTATTCAGGGCCGAAGGGCCTTGATTCATTTGATTAGAGCCCCGACAACATAATTACCGAATCTCATCCCCTTAAACTTAAATAACCCGACCCTTCAGGTCAAGGATAATCGTTTTCCCATGCTGAACTTTCAGGCGCATCAACGCCGCCGGGTTTACGTTTAAATATAAGAGAGTAATGTCTCCAATATCCGTTCCAGCATAAACTCAACAAAAACTCCCGAATGGATCTCCCTGCCGCAGCGGTTGAAGGCCTCATAGTACTCCTTCTGCCTGTCCCTGATGGCGCTCTCAATATGGACCTCAAGAAACAGATCATTCCATCTGCTTAAAAAAAGGGTCTGCCATAGCCTGCCCAGACGCCCGTTTCCGTCAGAAAAGGGGTGAATATATTCAAACTCATAGTGGAAAATGCAGCTCTTGATCAGTTCCGAATATTCCAGATTTTTCAGAAATTCAAAAAGTTCCTTTATAAGGAAGGGTACCATCCCCGCAGGAGGTGCAACATGCAGTATCTGACCATTCCGGGATATTCCAGAGGCACTGCTTCTGAAACAGCCGGGCCTGTTCAGCAGATTATTCATAAGAATCCAATGGGCTTCCAGAAGATTCTTTTGGCTGTAGGGCGACCATCTATCCATTCCCTCATAGGCCATGACCGTATTGATAATCTCCCTTACTTCATTTTCAGGAGCCTCTACGTCATCCCCCGCAAGTATAGATTTTATCTGCTGCACAGTCAGACTGCTCCCTTCAATCTCCAGTGAGGCCTGCATTATCTCTATTTTATCTTTAATTTTGAGAAAATGATCACCGTGGTACTGCTGTTTGTCATTCAGTATCTGAATGGATTGATTTATCTCGATTTCAAGTTCCAGCAATGTGTCTGTGAGGGGAGGAGCTTTGAAGTTTTCAGACATGATTTTTCACTCCGAAGGTCTTCATTCCATAAATAATAGTGCAGACGCCAATTAAATGACAGCATTGACAATTCCCTGCTCCATCCGTATCATAATCCGATTGAATGAAAGTTCATCGTAAGTCGATTCTGAACTTCCGAATAAATATATATGCATGCGAGGTTTGCACCGTGAAAAGAAGACTCATTACTTCAGCACTTCCCTACGTTAATAACATTCCCCATCTGGGAAATCTCATACAGGTTCTTTCTGCCGATGTTTTTGCCCGTTTCTGCCGTCAGTACGGCTATGAAACACTCTATGTATGCGGTACCGACGAATACGGTACTGCCACAGAGACTAAAGCACTGGAAGAGGGGGTTACTCCAAGAGAACTCTGTGACCGCTTTCACAAGGTTCACAGCGATATCTACGACTGGTTTAACATTGAGTTTGACTACTTTGGAAGAACATCCACTCCCCAGCAGACTGAGATTGTTCAGGGGCTCTTTAAGAAGGTTGATGATGCCGGTCTGATCAACGAAAAAACAATTGAACAGCTCTTTTGCAATAGCTGTGACAGATTCCTTGCAGACCGTTATGTACACGGTGTCTGTCCCCATTGTGAATCCATAAATGCCAGAGGAGATCAGTGTGAAGACTGTGGAAAACTTCTGGAACCTACAGAACTGATTGAACCCCGTTGTGGAACCTGCGGTGCTACCCCCGAGCTTAGAAGCACAGACCATCTCTACATCGATCTGCCCAAGGTTCTCCCCAAGCTGGAAGCCTGGATGGAAGAGGCCTCAGTGGACGGGTTCTGGGCAAAAAACGCCGTTCAGATGACCAAAAGCTGGATACGTGACGGTCTGAAAGAAAGAGCCATCACCCGTGACCTTAAATGGGGAATTCCTGTTCCAAAAGAGGGTTTTGAAGACAAGGTATTCTATGTATGGTTTGATGCACCCATCGGTTACATCTCCATCTCCGCCTGTCACACTCCCGACTGGAAAGATTGGTGGCAGAACCCCGAAAATGTAAAACTCTTTCAGTTTATCGGAAAGGACAATATTCCCTTCCATACTGTCATCTTCCCCTCAACCCTTCTTGGCTCCGGGGAAAACTGGACCATGCTTCACCACATGTCTTCCAGTGAATATCTGAATTACGAAAACACCAAGTTCTCAAAGAGCAAGGGAATCGGAGTCTTCGGTACAGACTGTCAGGAAACCGGCATTCCCGCCGATGTCTGGAGATTCTATATCTTCTACAACAGACCCGAAAAATCTGATACCCAGTTTACATGGAAGGACTTCCAGGAAAAGGTTAACTCCGAGCTTATAGGTAACCTTGGTAACCTGGTCAACAGAACTCTGACTTTCACAAATCGCTTCTTCGACGGCAAAATCCCCGAAGGAAAGATTGATGAAGCCTTCTGGAAAGAAGTTAAAGAAAGAGAAGCTGTTATTACAGAAAAACTCAACCGTGCCGAACTGCGTGATACTTTCAAAGAGATCCTTCAGCTCTCAAGCCTCGGTAACAAATCCTTCCAGGAAGGAGAACCCTGGAGAACCAGAAACGATGATCCCGAGGCAGCTGCAAGCCTGCTGATGAACCTCCTCTATCTTGTTCGTGACCTGGCTATTCTGGTTCACCCCTATCTACCAGAAACCTCCGACCGAATCGCTTCCCAGCTTGGACTCAGCGATCTGCAGTGGGAACACCTCTGTGAGATAAAAGGAATCGGAACCATCGGAACACCCGAGATCCTGTTCAAGAAACTGGAAGATGATTTTATTGAAGAGCAGAAGGTCCGCTTTGCCGGGTCACAGGCCGACAGAGCCGCCGCTGAAGAGCAGGCAGGCCCCGAAGCAGACTTCAGAAGCACAATTGACCTGAGAGTTGCCAGGATTGTTAAAGCTGAACAGCATCCCGATGCTGAGAAACTATACGTTATTACCCTGGATGCCGGAGAAGAGGAGAACAGAACCATCTGTTCCGGTCTTGTAGGGCATTACACAATCGAAGATCTGGAAGGAAAGAACATTATCCTTGCCTTCAACCTCAAGCCAGCCAAACTCCGTGGAATCAAGTCCAACGGAATGCTTCTGGCAGCCGAGAACAAAGAGCATATGGAAGTTCTCTTCCCCACAACTGGACAGCCCGGTGATCGTGTTCTACTTGAAGGAGATTCAGAATCTCTTGAAGTTCCCGGTAAGAAGATCAAGATTGACCGATTCTTTGAAGTTCCCATCACCGTTAAGGACCATGCGGTTCAGGTCGGTGAAACTGCTCTCTGCATCAAGGCTCAGCCCGTAAAGGCTGAAAAAGTTGTAGACGGCGAGGTTGGTTGATCCTTGGCTGATACTCTTATAGCAGAACGCATCTCCATAAGGGAGCTTACTCCCCGGGAAGAATATAATGGATTCCTTCAGACCCCTTTCTGGGCCTCTCAGAAAGGAAGTTTCGGATGGAAGGCCGAGGCTGTAAAATGGCAGCGGGGAGTAGAGAAGGGAACCCTTCTTATTCTAATCCGAACTCTCCCCGGCGGATTGGCTCTGGCCTATGTCCCCGGTGGACCCGATGCCGCTTCGGGAGCAGATAACAGGGAACAGTTTCTTGTGGAGCTCTCCCGGGAACTCAGAGGCATCCTGCCTCTGTTCTGTTTCTTTATCAGATATGATCTGCCCGAATTCTCCACTATTGATGAAGCAGCCCCTGCATATCCTGAGAGCCTCAAAAAAGCTCCTCTGGACATCCAGCCCCCTGATACTGTGGTTCTGGATCTCACCGGCGGCTATGACAGCCTCCTGCCGGATATGCATAAAAAGACACGGTATAATATACGCCTTGCTGAAAAGAAGGGCGTCACCGTAGAAAAAGCGGGCCGGAATAAGCTGAAAGACTGGTATGAACTCTATCGTATCACCTCCCAGCGGGATAAGATCGCCATCCATCCCTTCTTGTACTACGATCGTCTTTTTGAACTTCTTGAAGCAGAGAAGGGAAGAGAACTTATTCTCTATCTGGCCTATACAGAAGATGAGCTTCTTGCGGGGATAATCGTTCTTTTAAATGGAGCTGAAGCAGTCTATCTCTATGGTGCTTCATCCAATGAAAAACGTAACCTCATGCCGGCATATGCCCTGCAGTCCATTGCCATTCAGGATGCCTGTGCCGCCGGAGCAAAAGCCTATGATATGTTCGGCATTCCCCCCACTGACGACCCTGAACACCCCATGGCGGGACTCTACCGATTTAAAACAGGTTTCGGAGGCGAGGTCCGTCACAGACCCGGAGCCTGGGATTATCCCTACAGTCGCCTGCTCTATCTGCTGTATCAATGGCTTGAAAAGGCGAGGCACTATTATTATAAGGTCTGGAAGAAACGCTAGCCCTGCGGGTTTGCGGGTATAAAAAGATTTTTATCTTCCCATTTCAGTCTAATGACTGAACAGACGTTCGGAAGAGAATATCGGATCAGAAGTCAGGTTTATGCCCAGGTCTCTCAAACCTGCTTCATCTCCTGAAGGTGGAATGTGAGTAAGATGCATTTCACAGCCTTTCAGTTTCTTTAATTGTTTCACCGCAAGAAAAGCGCTGCTATTGGTGGATATGGATGCCGCCAACGCTATAAGAGTCTCTTCCAGGTCCAGAGTTATGGCATAGCTCCCTTTTATTTCTCTTTTCAGATCACTTATTGACTGAATAAGAACCGGAGAGATCAGATGGATCTTCCGGGGCAGTCCGGCTAGATTTTTTATGGCATTTAACACTACTGCCGAAGAAGCGTGAAGAAGGGGAGAGTTTTTACCTGTAATGATGGTTCCATCGGCTAATTCCAGGGCGGCGCCGCAGTAGGTGCCATTATTCCCTTTTTTTTCATCTTCCTGTGCCTCAAGGCCTGTTTGTCTGGCGTCTCCAACGACCCTTCGATCCTCCAGTGAGGCACCCACTTTCTGCATTATCAGTTCCGCCCGTTCTACTGTTTCCTTCTTTCCCAGCCCCTTCATATATTCGCATGAGTACCGAAGGGTTCGACGGATAATCTCCTGTTTTGCCGCCATGACAGCGGCCTCGTCATCCACAATGGCAAAACCGATTCGGTTTACACCCATATCAGTTGGAGATAGATAAAGAGAGCCTGCACCTGATATTTTTTCAAGAATTCGTTTGAGAAGGGGAAAAGCCTCAACATCGCGATTGTAATTGATGGCAATTTCACCATAGGCCTCAAGATGAAAGGGATCGATGAGATTTACATCCTTAAGGTCGGCTGTGGCAGATTCATAAGCCACATTAACCGGATGCTTCAGAGGCAGATTCCAGATGGGGAAACTTTCGAACTTAGAGTAACCAGACTTCAGCCCCTTCCGGTTTTCATGATAGAGCTGAGACAGACATGTGCCCAGTTTACCGCTGTTTGGTCCCGGACCGGTGATCACCACCAGGGGTTTTGTCGTTTCTATATAAGGATTGGCACCATACCCCTCATCACTGACAATGAGATCAATATCCATGGGATATCCCCTGGTGGCTCTATGGATGGTTACCTTTATTCCACGTCGCTTCAGACGGTTGATAAACAGTTTTACAGAAGGCTGATCTTCATAGCGCGTTACCACCACGGAGTTGAGTTCCAACCCCCAGTCCTGGGTAAGATTATCAATAAGCTTCATGGCGTCTGCATCGTAGGAAATCCCAAAATCCGCCCGGGTCTTCCGCCGTTCAATATCACCTGCATATATGCATAGAATAATTTCTGTCTGGTCTTTCAGTTTCTGTAGAAGCTTCATCTTCACATTGGGATCAAATCCGGGTAAAACTCTGGAGGCATGGTAATCAAAAATAAGCTTACCCCCGAATTCGAGGTAGAGTTTATTGTCAAATTTCTTCATCCGTTCCAAAATGGCTTCAGTCTGCTCCTCCAGATACTTTTCTGTATCAAAAGCTATTTTTTTGGGCATAAAATGATCCTCCGAGATTTCAAACTGTCACATATTGGGAGAACAAAAGGAGTCTGTATTCCCTTCAATTCCAATCTCGAGTCTACCACGATCCAGGGTGAGGGAAAACTGCAAATGAAATAAAAACATGGTGAAATATTGAGAAGGGGGAGTCTCCATCCCCATGTTGTTTTAATAATCCAGAATACATAGTAACCCCGATAAGATGTAATTTCTAATCTTATAAAAAATGTATTATAATATATATAAGATATTTAATCTGGAGAGTCAGGATATGAAGAAAATAGCATTAAGTATTGAAATCAATGGAACTAAAGAAGATGTCTGGAAAATTATTTGCGATATTGAGGGATCTGTAAACAATATAAAGGGCATTCAGAAAATTGAAATTCTGGAGAAACCCGAGAAGGGGTTTACCGGGTTGAAATGGAGAGAAACGAGAACCATGTTCGGTCAGACTGCGACAGAAGTAATGTGGATTACAAATTCTGAAGAGAATAATTTCTATACAACCAGGGCCGAAAGTCATGGAGCCGTGTACACTACCAGGTTTGATTTGAACCAGAAGGATGATGTATGTGAACTGACCATGACATTCGGTGCTGAACTTGTCAAATTCTTTACAAAAGTAATGACAGCCTTGACAGGTTGGATATTTGCCTCTGCTACAAAAAAATCCTTAATGGAAGATTTGACTGATATCAAAAACGCAGTTGAAGGCAATTGAATCCCATGAATAATCTTGGATATTCCATTGTGTCATTTAATATAGCGGCACAGGTTCTGACCTATTGGAAATAGGCTCTTTCTTCGATCAAATATAAAATAAGTTCTCTATGCCTTGATGATATGTATTATGATTATTGAATACGTCATTAAGGAGTTTTATCATGTCTGTAAAGCGCAAATCACCCGTCGGTTCTGATCTTGAAATCGCACAGTCAGCAAAAATTAAACCCATTCGTGAAATTGCTGAAAAATACGGCCTGCCCGGGGATAAACTTATTCCCTACGGTGATGATAAAGGAAAAATTAAACTTGATGCAATCAAGGAATTGAGCAAAAGACCGGCAGGCAAGTATATTGATGTTACAGCTATCACTCCGACTCCCCTGGGAGAAGGTAAAACAACTACAACAATAGGTCTGACAGAAGGTCTGGCTTATCTTGGACATAAGGCAATCTGTGCTATTCGTCAGCCCTCAATGGGTCCCACCTTTGGTATTAAAGGCGGAGCTGCCGGCGGCGGTTATTCTCAAATTGTCCCCATGGAAGAGTTTAACCTTCATATGACCGGTGATATACATGCGGTGACAGCCGCCCATAATCTGGGAGCTGCGGCAGTGGATGCCAGGATCTATCATGAAAGCCGCTGGGGCGATGCTTTTCTGGCTAAACAGGGCCTTGAGCGGATAAATCCGGATATTTATAACATACTATGGCGGCGTGTCGTTGATATCAATGACAGAACTCTGCGCAATATCATGGTAGGAATGGGAGCAAAGGGGGACGGGCCTCTCCGGCAGAGCGGTTTTGACATTACTGTGGCCAGCGAACTGATGGCCATTCTTTCCCTCTCCAAAGACCTGAAGGATATGAGACAGAGGATCGGCCGTGTGGTTATGGCCATGGATAAGAAGGGTAATCCTCTTACTTCTGAACACTTTGGTGTTGCCGGTGCCATGACAGTCCTGTTAAAGGATGCCCTCATGCCCAATCTGATGCAGACCATGGAAGAGCAGGCGGCTCTGGTCCATACAGGTCCCTTTGCCAATATCGCTCATGGAAACTCCTCTGTCATAGCCGATAAAATGGGAATCCGCATGGCTGACTATCTTGTAACAGAGTCCGGCTTCGGTTCAGATGTGGGAATGGAGAAATTCTTTCATATAAAATGCCGGAACAGCGGCATGAAGCCCAATACAGTAGTACTGGTAGCTACTGTAAGAGCTCTCAAGATGCATGGAGGCGGTCCCAAGGTTACTCCGGGCAAGCCCCTTGATCCAGTGTACAAGGAAAAGAATCCCGAGCTCCTGAGGGTAGGATGTGAAAACCTGAAAGCCCATATCAGAACGGCTGCAAAATTCGGTGTACCCGTTGTTGTGGCAATAAATGCATTCCCCACAGATGATCCTGAAGAGTGGAAACTGATCAGGGAGGAAGCACTGGCTGTTGGTGCCGATGATGCGGTTGTCTCAAAGCATTGGGAACTGGGTGGTGAAGGGGCTGCAGATCTTGCCAGAGCTGTTATCAAGTCTTGTGAAGCACCTGCACGTTTTCATCCTCTGTATGAGCTTAAGACCCCTGTAAAAGAGAAAATCGGAATACTTGCCAAAGAGGTCTACCATGCTGCCAGGGTGGAATACTCAGCCGAGGCTGACAGAAAGATTCAGACCTATACGGATATGGGTTATGGAGAGCTGCCTATATGTATGGCCAAGACTCAATATTCCCTATCCCATAATCCGGACTGGAAGAATGTTCCCCCTGCAGGTTATGTATTCCCCATCGAAGATATAAGACTCTCTGCTGGTGCGGGATTTCTCTATCCTCTGGCTGGAAATATCCTGACCATGCCTGGACTGGGAAGTAAGCCTGCCTTTATGGGGATAGATATTGATACTAAAACGGGTAGGGTAATAGGGCTTTTCTGACCAGAATCATAGGATCAGAATCAGTTCTTAACTTCTGTTCCCTCAGGCTGAACTGCTTCGTCCCACTTATGGCGGTGCAGTTCACCCTCAGTCTCCATACCTTTGAATTCATGCTGTTTCAGAGCCTCATAGGCTACTATGGCGACGGCGTTTGAAAGGTTCAGTGAGCGCATTTCCGGTTTCATTGGTATACGAATAGCCCTTTCAGGATGTTCCATAAGTATTTTTTCTGGAATTCCTGCAGACTCCTTACCGAATATCAGGTAGGAACCTGAAGGGTATTCAACTTCGGCATAGGTCTGCTGAGCCTTTGTAGTACAGTAGAAATAGGGACCCGCCGGATTCTGTTCAAAGAAATCTTCAAGACTGGCATAGACAAACAGGGAGAGCTTTGTCCAGTAATCCAGTCCTGCTCTGCGCACTGCTTTTTCATCCACCGAAAATCCAAGAGGTTCAATCAGATGGAGTGCAGCACCGCTGGCGGCACAGGTTCTGGCAATGTTTCCAGTATTCTGGGGTATTTCTGGTTCCAGTAAAACGATATTTAGACTCATTTATTCATCCTCTTAAAGTTTAAGTTCTATCTGCCGGGCACTACAGTCTCATAAAGAGCTGGAGGAGCTAAAACTGACTGACTTTTTGTATATTCAGAACAGACGGAATTGTACGTATGCTCTTGGCTATTTTTTTGTAATCATCTGAGTTGTTCATCTCTACTGTAAAAAAACCTTCCAGATCTCCACGATCTGTCTCATTGATACTTCCTGATATAAGGTGACCGCTATATTTCCGGATGGCTCCCTCAATTTCTGAGAAGAGATCTGCCACATAGCGGGCATTGACCTTGAATCTCTGGGTGGCTTTATCTGAGTAATTTTCCCACTCGACATCGATTTTACGCTCTTCAAAGTCATTGATACCCTTCAGGTTACCACAATCTTCTCTGTGAACTATGATTCCCCGGCCTCTTGAGATAAAACCGATAATTTTGTCACCGGGAGTGGGATTGCAGCAACCCGCCAGGTGGATCAGGATATTTCTTTCTTTATTGATACTTACTCCGACTTTGCTGCTGTCCATCATCTTATTCTGAATAGGTCTTTCCTCTCCACCAGCTTTAGGCTGGGGGGGGGGAGGTGTCGGAGTATGGGTCTTTTTGGCAACAATATGACGGTCGATAACAATATTGCTGTCATGTTTGTTCAGCCAGTTTCTAATCTTAGACTTGGCTCTGGTGGTTTTTACGAAACGGAGCCAGTTCAAATGAGGGTGTGCATTGGCTGAGGTCTGAATAGTTAGGGTCTGTGTATTTCTCAGTGCCTTGTTCAGTGGAATAATCTTATCATCAGCTTTGGCACTAAGACAGTGATCTCCGATATCCGTATGGATATGGTAGGCAAAGTCAATTGCAGTTGATCCTCTGGGCAGTTCGAAGGTATCTCCGTTTGGTGTAAACACAAAAATGGTGTCTGTTAAAACATCCTCTTTAAGGCTGTTCATAAAGTCACTTGAACCGTAGCCCTCACTGTTGATATCTCTAAGTTTCTTTAAAAGATTTGAATTGAAGCTGTCCAGTTCGGAAGATTTTTTACCCTCTTTATAGGCCCAGTGAGCCGCAACACCGTATTCGGCGGTATTATTCATATTGTCAGTTCTGATCTGTACCTCAAGAGGCTTTCCGGAGGAGGTCATTACGGTTGTATGCAGACTTCTGTAACCGTTTTCTTTGGGCATGGCTATATAGTCTTTGAATCGGCCTCGCAGAGGTTTATAGAGGTGATGTACCAGTCCCAGAAGGGTATAACACTGGGTTTGAGTCTTACACAGAATACGTATTCCCAGAAAGTCATATATTTCATGGAGCTCTTTACCCTTATTCTTCATCTTTAAATAGATGGAATAAAAATGTTTGGCTCTGGTTTTTATTTGGATTTGGATCTCTTCTTCAGCGGCTGCAGAAATAATATCGTCCTGAATCTGTTTAAGAAATTCGAAACGTTCCTCTTTCTTCTGACTGAGAAAGAATTTGATCTCCTTGTACACTTCGGGTTTGAGGAATCTTAAGGAGAGATCCTCCAACTCGGTTTTAATTGAGTAAATACCAAGTTTACCTGCCAGTGGAGCGTATATATCAAGACACTCACGGGCAATCCTCTTCTGTTTGTCTTCCCTCATATACTGGAGGGTGTTCATATTATGACGTTTATCTGCAAGTTTAATCAGAATTACACGGATATCCTTGTCCATGGCGAGAATCATCTTACGGATGGTTTCTCTTTCCTGTACCGACTTATTCTTTACGTTGACAATATTTATTTTTGTTACACCATTGACCAGATGCAGAACTTCCGGGCCGAAACGCTCTTTAATCTCCTGCCTGCTTACATCTGCATCTTCCAGAATATCATGAAGCAGCCCCGCAGTTACTGCGGTTGCATCCATCTGCAGATTCAGTAGAATCCTGGCCACATGTATAGGGTGGATTATATATGGTTCACCGCTGGCTCTTTTCTGCTGGGAATGGAGTTCCTGTGCCCAGCGGCAGGCCTTGAGAATCTGTGACTGCTCCTCTTCTGTAAAGTGACATAGCTCATCGGTGAATTCCTGGATCAGCCGTTCAACTTTGTCGGGTGTTATCAGGGTGGACATCGTCATGACCTGTTTCCCAGGATGACTCTCTCATCTCCGGCCAGATCACAGACTCTTTTTATCGAGGTGAATCTGTTTTCTTCAAGGAGTCTTTCCATGCTGTCCATCTGCCTGGGATCGGCTTCTATCATCAGCATACCTTCTACACTGAGGAGAGATGGAGCCTGTTCAATAATAATACGTATCAGATCGAGACCATCATTACCACCATCCAAAGCCAGAGAAGGTTCTTTCCATCTCTGATCCATCCGGTCAGTAGTTTCTTTTGTAGTAAGATAGGGTGGATTTGTTACAATCAGGTCTATGGGACCCTCAATGCCGTCAAAAAGTGATGTGAGTTTAAAACTGACTGATTCAGCCTGAAGTGATTTTCTGTTTTTATTAAAGACTTTTTCTGAGGTCTCAGAAATATCAGAGGCGCTGACCCTAAGCTCTCTATTTTCCAGAGCGAGGGTAAGGGCAATACAGCCGCTGCCCGTACAAAGATCATGCACTCTCTTATACTGATGTGATTCAATCTGCTGCAGGGCTTCTTCAATAAGAATCTCAGTATCCGGACGGGGACATAAAATCCCTGGCTCTACATAAAAATCACGGCCGTAAAATTCTTTATTTCCTGTAATATAGGCCACGGGAAATCCCTGGCTTCTTTTATCAATCAGTTTCATGAAATCGGAATAGACAGCCTGATCCAGAAAATCCGGATAAGAAGCAAGAAGCTTCTCTCTACGCCAGCCCAGCCTCTGTGCAAGAAGGAGACAGGCATCCAGCCAGGGAGATTCAGAGTCTTCCAGCCGCTGTGAGCCTGCGATCAGAGCTTCCCTTATGCTGATTTCATGAACAGCTGTCATTGTTCCTCTTTTTTAAGAGCCTCTTCCTGAGCACTCATCTTCAGGGCATTGAATGTTTCTGTGAAATCACCCTGCATCACCGCATCCAGTTTGTAGAGAGTCAGATTGATTCTATGGTCGGTTAGTCTGTTCTGGGGAAAGTTATAAGTTCTGATGCGCTCGGAGCGGTCACCTGAACCGATCTGACTTCGCCTGGCTTCCGATCTTGCGGCATTTTTCTTGGCAGCATCTGCTTCAAGAAGACGGGAGCGGAGAACTCTCATAGCTTTAGCCTTGTTCTTGATCTGAGACTTTTCATCCTGACATATAACAACAACTCCCGTGGGAAGGTATGTGATACGAACCGCAGAGTCAGTGGTATTTACACTCTGACCACCGGGACCGGATGAGCGGAATACATCGATCTTCAGATCTTCTGTCTTGATATTGATATCTGCTTCTTCCGCTTCAGGGAGAACGGCTACAGTAATAGCAGATGTATGAATTCTGCCCCCTGATTCGGTGGCGGGAACTCTCTGTACTCTGTGTACACCCGACTCATATCTAAGTTCGGCATAAACACTCTTTCCGCTGATGGAGCAGACAACTTCTTTGAAGCCCCCCAGTTCACTCTCGTTGGCTGACATTATCTCAACCTTCCAGTTTCTGGATTCGGCAAAGCGTGAGTAGGCTCTGAAAAGATCCGCTGCAAAGAGAGCCGCCTCGTCACCGCCTGTTCCGGCACGGAGCTCCATAATTATATTTTTACCGTCCAGAGGATCTTTGGGAACCATAAGGAGTGTAATCTTAGCTTTCATCTCTTCAACGTCTTTCTCAAGAGAAGCCACTTCTTCTTTAGCCATCTCTTTCATTTCCGGATCGCTCTCATCAGAAAGCATTTCACGGGCATCCGAGAGGCCGTTCAGCATCTCTTCATATTCCTTGCCAGCTTCCATTATTTCTGACAGATGGGTGTAGTCCTGCATTACGGTTTTATATTTTTTCTGATCCTTTACCAGGTCTGGATCTGAGATCAGTTTGGTCAATTCATTATATCGGCCTTTAAGGCCTTCCAGTTTTTTCAGCATATAGTCTTAACTCCTGACAGTGTAACCATCTTTTATATCAGATTTAGTCCTCAGTCGCAAGGTAGACGGACACCCTGTTTCTCCCCATTGCCTTGGCATTATAGAGGGCGATATCGGCTTTCTTAATAAGATCCTCAGGGCGAATATCCCCGTTGTATTCTGCAAGACCGATGCTGGTTGTCAAATGTACACCCTTAGGCCAGTCCTTATACTCTTCAACACTCTGGCGCATACGTTCAGCAACATCAAGACCCGCATTTTCTGGCAGATCATCCAGATAACAGATAAACTCTTCCCCTCCAAAACGGGCAAATACATCACTGGCACGGATCAGTTCACTGCATATTTCGGTTAGTTTTATAAGAACCTCATCACCCACATCATGACCCCAGTTGTCATTGACATCTTTAAAATGATCCAGATCAAGCATCAGAAGACAGAGGGTCTCATCACTATGACGTTCAAGCCGTGCAAATCTCTTTTTTACGGCCTCATTAAAATACAGGCGGTTCGGGATGGAAGTCAGAGGATCATGCCTGGCTTCATGAAAAGCCATCTCTCTTGAACGGATCAATCTGTTTTCAAGAAGTTTTGATTCGGTAATATCTTCTATGATAACAGAAATGCCCTTTATCTCCTTGCTACTGAGCATATTCTGCATCACAATTTGTGAAAAACAGTCACCTCCGTTATCTTCCTGATAACTGATAACAAGTTTTATGATCCTATCCGCATCCATTCTGCATACAGATTTCAGAGCCTGATTGATTTCCCATACATTATTATCCCCGAATATCTCCTTCAGATTTTCAGCACAAGTCAGTTCCGTAATACATTCTTTGATATTTCCCTCTGGATCACAGATCAGTATGGTTTCGTTGGCATTGCTAAGAAGCTTATAATTCCGATTACGCCTCTTTAAAAGAGTTGCCATGGATGTGAGCAGTATAATCACTAAAACTATGAAGACAGATCCCAGCAATAAGGGGAGTCTCATCTGTGGGGAGATAAAAAAGCGATCCCCTTCATGGGCAGAAAGATATTGAGTGGAGAGAAGCAAAAGAGGAAAAAAAGCTTTTTTTATAGTTCCCGGGGCAGAGTACATATATCCTCCGGATCAGATTCAGGGAAAAGTTTCCCTCATAATCTCAAAGCTGTTATCTTTACTGCTTACTGCAAGATATCTGACCTTACCCTTATCATTATAGATGATACTGGATTCACCTTCCCAGAATAGATTAAGAAAATCACCGGTAAGACAGGTTGTAATGCCATAGGGAACATCAGTTTTGACCAGTCTGGCAGGAAGAGCACGGGAAAATAGGGCTACCTGATCCTCCGTATATTCAACTCCGTTGGCTTTGATATCTATCCAGAGCTCACCATTATCATGAATGGATTCCCACTCTTTCAAAAAAGTATCCCGGCATATTGTCAGATTGATATGATGATTTTTTACTTCAAACCCTCCGGTTTTTCTGATATCACCGGAACTGAGTCCCACAATATCCACCTCAAAGTCTGTAAGAAAGAATTTGTTCTGTCTGTAGACAGCCTTGCCAGAAGGGGAGTAGACCACAGCCTGGTTCAAAAGATGATTTCCCTCATTGTTAAATCTGGAACCGCTGAGAATATACACATCATGCTCTTTTGCAAGATTTCCCCAGATAGTGTTCAGATATCTATCAGTAGGGGCCGCTTCCCTCATAAAGAGTTCTTTGATATTACGGATTTCAGGATTGGTCTGCTGAATGGAAAACCATACCTCTTCAAAAGGTCTGTCTGCTTCAAGATAGTTAAACCAGGGGATAAGAGAGGCGAACACTCCTATATACTCAGGAAAGATCACCAGATCGGCATCACCGTCCTTCATGGCTGCATCCATAGCCTTCTGCATGGCAGAGGTATAGGCCTCTTCGGACTGGACGATCTCCGCCGACATCTCAAACTGCACAATAACTACTTCCAGTTCATCACCGGGAGTCAGGGCAGAAAGATTCAAAGAGGAGAGTAATAATAAAAGGGAAATAAAAACCTTCCCCCTGTAGGAGGAAGGTCTCATGAATATCATATTCAATATCTTAGTCTAAGAGATTGTATTCGATGGCTTTATCAATTGTAAAAGCATCTCCGAATGTGGGTACAACACGGGTTTGAGATTTTACACTTTTGTTACCATTTTCAGCAATCTGTTCTCTGATAACAGTTTCTGCAAGTGTCTCTCCGCTTGTTCCGCCGCTGCTGCCGCCGAATATCCAATCAAGAATTTCGCCCCAGTCACTGTCTCCCCAGGAAGAAACTTTTCTGGATAGGGTATTTTCAAATGTAAGAGTTGAACTGCTTATTTTATCATTATCAGGGTTTTGCGCCTCGGTATAATACCTTACACCGAATATTTCTTTATTTTCTTTATAAAACCAACTAATATGTGTTTCAATTTTCTGGTAATAATAGACTTTAGAACCATATTCAATATTATCCGATGTTTCAGCAACAGGAGGAGTCCAACCTTCTGCAGGAATAATTAAGTCACCATCCAAAGGGAAGGGAGCATAATCTACTGATCCACCTGCAAATGCCGGTAAATCTGCTATCCACTCAGTCCGTACGCTTCCATCTTTGAAAACGACTTCCATTGTTTCTCTATTATAAAAATCAGTACTACCATCAGCATTCACAATCGGATCATCATTATCCCATAAATTAAGATCAGCTTCGTTTTTGACAAAGTATTCTTCAAGATAGTGATCAAATAGATCTTCTTTCTTTGGGTATTCAGTTCTGGAAGAGACAGAATAAACATCTGCTGTTCCTGTTTCTTTTACAGTTACATATGTTTTCTGTCCCCGTTCTGGGTAATTATTAATTTTTACTGGACTGTCTGCGATCCATTGAGCAAATGACATAGTTTCCCATGCTGCTTGATGGACAGGAGCTGTTGCTCTGGAAGCACCTACAGCGTCATCTTCTAGAGGAATTGCATCTCCGGCAATCATATAGTAACCGGCCAGAAGGTAGTCGGTTCCCACTGTGTCTTCCACTTCAGTAGAACATCCTGCAAAAAGCAATAATGCGGATAAGGTAATAAATATTAAACTTGTAAATTTGTTCATAAACACCTCCGTGTTTCAGTATTACATTTTTTAAATACAGTTCTTTCTATATAAAGAACTTACTTAATTATACATCTGAGAATGTGAAAAACACAAAAAATCCACTTTTTTATGCTTTTATTGATGATTTTCAGTGATTTTATTGACTTTTAGCCAAAAGTTTCTGGTGGGCTTCCTTGATTTCACGCAATCTGCCCTTGGTTATTGCTGTATAGATGATTCTATCCAGATTGTGCAGAGAGTAGGAAAGGAACAATGCCGCACTTATTGTACCCAGAATACAGCCTACAAGTGAGGATATTCCCGGTGTTATCAAATCTCCACTCTCTCCGAACCATGCCAGTGCGACATTTGTAAAGAAAAAGATAAGGCAGCTGATCAGTACAAATTTGTATTGCTCAATATAGAAAAGAAAATTTATCAGACAGACAAAGAGCCCCAGAACCATGATTCCAAGTGCTGTGGGGATGATGATTCTAAGCTGCTGGCTCATTGAAGGATCATTTACGGACCAGGTGAGGAAAAGCAGAGTGAAGATTGCCTGAATACCCAGTTGCTCCGTCACAATTTTTTTGTTGGCTCTGACCAGAATATGCTGATTGGCATGCATTTCGTGGTAGGGCTTATTGGACATACTGTCCAGAAACTTCTTAAGTGTCACGAAAAATTCAGTTTCTGAATAGATTACGAAAAAAACCATTCCCGGGATCATCATCAGGTTGGTGAGATAGACAATGATATCGTATTCAGGATACAGGCGCATGGATGTAAATTCTATGGACTCACCCCGTTTATACCAGTAGATAAACTTATCCACCCAGAGGGCTCCGTAGTATACGAATCCTGTGATAAACAGATAGTAATAGCGCCTTGCATATTTAAGAAAGTCACCCTTATTTGTTACTCGTTCCCATCCCATATCACCCCATAGATAAAAAAGAACTATAAGGAAAAGGATCACCTGACCAATAGCATAGGCCAGAAGGAGAGCTTCACTGCCCAGAAAGTGCATTGCCAGCTGCATTAGAAGGAGTGAGCTGGACATTCCCACAATATAGCCGAAGAGGAGCTGATTGAACCGCTTCATGGCACTGGCTGTCAGCATCAGTATCCAGATATGATTGATTGTTACAAAGAGAATGATAAATCCCGTCTTGTGAAGAATAGAGATTTCCTGAAAGAATACTGCAACCATAAAAAAGGCCAGAGGGATAAGAATAAGGCTTGACTTAAGCATATAGCTCAGTGTGTAGGCAAAGGCTTTGGGGTTTTCATTTCTGTAGAGATAATCCGAGAGAATCCTTGTAAATATATAGTGAAATCCTCCATTAATTACCAGGGTGGAGGAGTATATATAGACTGTTGAGGCTGTGAACAGGTTGCGGAAGTCTTCGGGTATCCCCATCACCGGCTGCTGAAATATCAGAATTGTCAGTATGGAGATCAGCCAGGGACCTGCAACGATCATTATCCCCGAAAGGGAAGCCTGGAATATTCCTCTGGCATTTCCAAGAGAGGCTACTTTCCTTAGTTCAAATCCTATTCCGGCCATAACTATTCTGTTATCTCCATATCTGCAAGTTCCCTGTACATGACCCTGTATCGTTTATGGAGATCTTTTTTATCATAAAAATTCAGTACTCTCTGGTAATTTTTGACTCTGAGTTTTTCTACCTCCGTTGGGTTATTATGCAGAAGCAATATACCCTCGGCCAGTTTACTTGCATCCTTGGAGGGGGCAAGAAATCGTTCATCAAAGTTGAGCAGTTCCGGAACATTTCCTACAATGGTGGAAACGGCGGGAACTCCTGCACAGTAGCCTTCCAGGAAAACCAGGGGCTGAGCTTCACGTACACTTGTCAGAAGCAGAACGTCCAGGAATTTGTAATAATCTCTTACATCCTGACGCCCTGTAAACTCAAATACATCCTGAAGCTTCAGGTTTTCAACCAGCAGTTTACAGTCTTCGTAGTAACCTTCATCTTCATCGGTGGGGCCTATGCAGTAAAAACGGGCTTCAGGAACCCTGTCTGCGACTATCTTGCAGGTTGAGATAAAGGTTTTAATATCTTTTATAGGAACAACCCGTCCTACCAGGCCAACATGAAATCCCTCTTTGGGTTCTCTGTCTATGGTAAAACGTTCAACATCTATTCCATTGGGGATAACCTCTGTCCTTTCTGCAGGGGCACCCAGCTCCAGCTGTTTCTGTCTGTTCTCTTCAAAGAGGGCCGTTATATGGTCGGCATGGCTGTAGCATATACGGCTGATCTTGTTGTAGACCTTAGTCCACATATCTCTCTGGTATCCCCGGACAATACTTGTCTTGCGGATCTCCATCTCTCTTTCTTTGTGGTAAAGGCCGTGTTCTGTTAAGAGAAAAGGCTTTTTATGACGCAGTCTTGCTGCCAGAGCCGCCAGTCCGGCAAATCCGGTTGATACGGCATGATAGATATCTGCTTCGGGGGCCTCTGCTCCCAGAATGCTGAAGAGCATGTCGTGTGATGACTTCCAGGCCCAGTAATAATCAGAAAAAGGGTAGAGAGGATTGTTTTTTCTGTTCCCGTTGGTGATCATTTTCCAGCCGAGTTTAGACTTAACCGCCAGATGGTATAGAAATCTCTTTTCCGGCATCATGCTGAACATTTTCTTCACATCGGGATCTTTGTGTTCCGCCATAATCTGATGAAACTTAAAAATTTCCTTCATCAGCCTGGCTCCTCTGCGGGGAGATTTGAACACAGTTCCTGCGGGTTCTCCGATAAGGATATCTCTGCTCTCAATTACATTGGGAGGCAGTTCATAGCGTAGGGGCTGATTTGCTTCAGGAGAGATGGTAAAGAGTTTGAAATCCAATTCAGGCAGATTCTTGATAAGGTCATGAACCCAGGCGGAGACTCCTCCCGTTATATAGGGATAGGAACCTTCAAGAACAATGCAAATGCAGATTCTTTTATCAGTGCTTTCAGTCATGGCTGCCCGACCAGAAATTCAGAACTTTCTGTTCTTCTTCACTTCGCTCAGAATCTTCTCTCATATCTTCCAGAATATTCTGTACTTTGGCCAGACTCTTTTTACTGTAGGCAATTTCAAGTCTTAGAAGACGGCTCTCCTTATGCTCAGGGAGTAATTGTTCCGCCTGGTCATAGAGTTTCAGATTAAGCAGAACCTTTATTAAAAGGATTCTGTTATCTGCATTTTCAATATCATCATTCTCCATACCTGTAAGCATCAGGTAGGCTTCTTTCATATAAAAATTACTCAAGGTACTTTCATCGGAGTTCAATAGTGCCATCTGATAATATATTTCCGCAGCCTTTGCCTTATCTGCAGCTTTATTCTTTTCTTTTATTTTATCTTTCAGATCCATAAGCTTGCTGTTGTAGTCTTTTTCAATTGCATTGAGACTTTCGGCGGCAAATAGAGCAATTTCCTTATCTTCATACCGTGATATTTCACTTAAGACCGTTTTAAGTATGAGATTTGTTTCAAGGTCTCTGTTCCTCTTGGATAAAAGCCACTCAATTTCATCCAGGTTATAGGGTTTTTTAAGTATGGGATTCAGAGCCGTGGATTTGTAAATAAATGCCTCTATGGGCAGTATGTCGGCTCTTGCCGCCTGCAGTGCAGCACTGGGAGTCCGGGGAATAAAGAGTGTGTGTAGTTTATGAATATAACTATATGAGTCCTGGCGGCTCATATCTTCTGAATCTCCAGAAGGAATTCTGCTCTTTTTATCAGATCATCGGGGTCCATTTTTTCACCCGTACCGCTCGAAGCATAGCCCAGGTTTACATCAGGAGATATCTTTTTGCCGTCCAGATCCCAGCTCTTTGAATTGATACTCTCAAGAGCCTCAAGACAGAAGAGTGAACATCCGTCAAAGTCCATATGAGGTACATACAGAGCCATTTTTGAATCATCCCTGTAATGGAACAGTTCAGGACTGTTGATCTGTTTATCCGCAAGACTCTTGGAAAGCTCAGCCTGGAGTTTAATAATCCTTTCAGTACCATATTCATCTATAAGTTCCGGATACTCCTGAAATTCTATTAAAATAAGGCTTGAGGAGTTGATTGTTCCTGATTCATCATAGCGATTCTTATCTAGAATACGGTACAGCTGAGTAAACTGGGGTAGACCTGTTATATCATGCTGCTCTTCTCCCATGAGCAGATTCTCAAAATCCAGAGCCTTTTTCAGGGCCGGCTGAGCCAGACTGATGATAATCTGTACCAGGTTTTCCGTATACTCACTGTATTTAATAAAGGGGAGGGACTCAATATTGACAACTCCCCATGTTTTATTATCAAGAACAACAGGAAAACACATGATGCTGTTCTTGCTGTTGAGTTGATTGAGATTGTCGTAATCCAGGGTCATTCTCATGGAAAAAAGCTGGTTATTTCTGAATACCCAACCTTCGATGGATTCCTTAAGATCCAGGATCGGCTGTTCGCCTTCCTGTTCATCACCTTTTCTCATTCTCAGACGGAGCTTGTTGAGAGACGGATCATAAACCCATAGTGAGAGTGCTTCTGCTTCAGTGAAATGAGTCAGAGTATCAAGAAGTTTGGAGATACTTAGATTGGTATCCAGACAATCTATCTCATGAATCCTGTCATAAAGGAGGTTGATGGCGTCTTTCTGACGTGTAACACGCTCTTCCAGTTCCTGAATAATATCCTGCTGGGCATGTGATATTTTGCTGAGCTGATTCCTTTCTTCTGAGTTCCGCCGGAATCTGCGCATGATTTTAGTCATTTTATATTCACGGAGTTTTCTTAAAGCTCCGCCCAGATAAATCAGTAGTATTCCCAGGCTTAATACATTGAATATTTGAAGCAGCTCGGGGATCTCATTAAATAAAAATATCTGCCCCCCGCAATACATCAGAAGAGATATACCCAGAGTCAGGAGCCCCGCAAGCCTTCCATGCCAAAAGGACATGAGGATAGACACGGTAATTATCAGCATTAAGCCTGAGCTAATTCCAAAATCAAGTATTGGAAATATAGACAAGCCGCCGATAATGATAGCTGTTATTAATGTTTCCGGCAGGAAATTTCGTTTCTTTAGGTGCATATTAGTAAGTAGATTATACTGTAAAATAATCAGGAGATAAAGTTGTTATGAAATTTCTTTGTTCTAAAAGCGGACTGTGTATCACTTTTATTACGTTTCTATATCTATTTCAGCCTCAGCTGGTCACTTCTCAGGAAGATCCCGGAACAGCCATAGAGGGAGCAGAAGATACGGGTGAAGTAGATTCAACGGCAGAAAAGAGGCCTGAGGATATCAAATTGACACCTGTTTATCCCAACAGTGAAGAGGGCCTGATATTCCTTGAAGGAGAATCGGCTGTCTCCACTAACTTCGCAACCTCTGCAGTTTATAACTACGGAGCTTCAGGTTATAAGTCTCTGCAGCTTATTCAACAGAATGCCCCCTATGGCGGTCAGGCTTATTTTGCTGAATATGCATTTTATGTTGAAGAAGAGGGAGATTATGCTTTCTGGTATGGAGGAACTCCTCCGGGACCTGAAGATACTGTCTTTCCATCATTTTCAAGTACATTCCGTTATGTTCTGGACGGCGCTGAAGCCGTACCTGTCTTCAGGGAAGATGTCGCCGTTGTTGAAGCCTACACCCCTTCCTATTACTGGATGGAAGTGGAGGAGCTGCATCTGACAAAGGGTGTGCACCGTATCAGATTTGAAGTACCCGATAAGCGCCGTTATGACGGACGTTATTACTTTTTTATAGATGCATTCTTTTTTCTCAGACAGGATCTGATGGAAGAGGAGCTGACCCTGGTTCCTGCGGTATTTCCTAAAAATAGAACCGACCGTTCCATTGATAATCCCTTTCAGTCAATCTCATATTATGAGAAGGCAATAAAGGAGGACCCTGGTAATAAAAATGCCTATATTATTTTATCCATGGTGTATTCCCTGCTTGGGGATTATATCAATTCAATTAAAAATCTCAACAAGGCGGTGAGTCTTGATCCTGAAGATCCCTATCCTCTGCTGCTTACAGCCAAGAACAGGATCTGGAACGGTGAAGTCACAGAAGGACTGACCGTATATAGACAGCTCCTGAACATTGCTCCCGATAATGCGGCTTACTGGGCAGAAGCCGGTAAGGTAGCCGCCTGGACAGGGAATTACAGAGAGTCAATCGAGTTTTTCACTCAGGGACTGGAACAGTTTCCAGATGATTTGAACCTTCAGGTCAACCTGGGGCTTACATACCTCTGGATGGCCCGGAGTGATGATGCGGATACTGTTTTCAAGGAAGCAGAAGAGAGTGCCGGTACTCATGACAAGGTCATGGATCTTGGGGGAATACACTCGGTCAACGGATATCCCCAGTATGCTGAGAATATCTATCTGAATGAGATAGAGTCTTCTCCCGAATATCTTGAAACCTATCTGGCCCTTGAAAGCTCATACAGGCAGATGGGAGATACAAAAAAAGCGGAACAGATAATAGCCCGAATTTATGAAACTTTTGAGGAAAGCCCTGAACTGAGCGAGTACATGAAGGTTCATGATGAAAAGATCAACATGAAAGACGGTATTCTGCAGGACTATATTGATGCTCTTGCAGAACAGCCTGACAATATTCCTCTGCGACAGCTCCTTTCTCAAACCTATTTCTGGAATGGCCTCAGGGAAGAAGCTGTAGACCATTCTCTGCGAATTCTTATCAACAAGCTCTATGTGAGTATGAAGGAATTTGACAGCAAGTCTATGGAACTTCTTTCACTTATGGACAGAATGTCACAGTTCCGGGAACAGTTTCAGCAGATCCAGGAAGCCTACCTGCTGGGCGGGAAAGAACTGACCCTGGCCAAATCCACATATGAAAAAGCCATTGCCGCACAGGAAAAGAAAGCTGATGATCCTCTTTTGATGGAAAAGGCCGATGCTGCAACCAAGGCCTATATTGATGCCTTTGATAATTACAGTACCTGGAGTTTCAGAATGATGGGCCTGGATTCTGATAAACAGGATCTAATGGAGGAGTTGTCTCTTATTCTTGATAAAGAAAAGGGAGATGAGGATATCTTCAGACAGCTTCTGGGTGAATCCGAGTGGAGCTGGGATAGATATTTTACTCAGAGTGAACTTCGACAGGTTCATAGGGATGAACCCTTCCTGGCTGGATATATTTTATCCAGGCTGGCTCTATTTTCAAGGAAGACAGGAGAAGCCGGACGCTATCTGGAGAGTAATCTTTTTAAAGATGATCCGGCAGCGAGCTACGGTCTTTTTGAGAGTTATCTCTGGAGCATGAATAAAGAGAAACGGGAGAGTATGTGGGAAGAGAAATCCGATGTACTCACTCTCTACCGTCAGCACCTCTTTGATATGGAGGCTGTTGCCTGGGCAAACCCTGAAAGTCAGGGTTATATGGTGCCCACTGCAGAAGAAAGCGATGCCTTAATTCAGGAAATGCAAGACCGTGTATCTACCTTGAGAAGTGAATCAGAAGAACTTACAGATTCTCTCGGTAGTATGTATAAGGCTCTGGATCAGCAACTGGTCCGTCAGATCTATTATTATGAACAGGATACTTATCTGCTCCGTTATTCTCTGGGGGAGTACTATCTTGATATGGAGCAGAATATCAAGGCTGTCAGACAGTTTGAACGTGTTCTGGCTATGGACCCCTGGAATATTTCGGCTAATTACAAGCTGGGAATCGTAAGCCAGAGGGCCGGTGACTGGTCACGGGCCATGGATCAGTACAAAAAAGTCTATTATCAGAATCCGGGCTATGAAAATGCTGCCTATTATTACAATCAGCTGGCCAGGCAGAATGCGGATTCCGTTTCTGTATCGGCCCAGAATATTACCGATACCACACGTATCAACTACAGGGGCATAGCCAATTACCAGACAAAAATAAATACATGGCTGGGATGGGGACTGACCTATAAGCTGGATATGGATCGTAAATACAAGGTGATCAATCCTATAGATGATCCTGATCTGAATTCACCCAGTGAGTTCAAGATGCACTCTTTTGAAATTGATGTACCCTTTACTATTTCAAACTGGAATCTGACTATCACTCCTATGGGTGGTTTTTATCTTGGTAATGCAAGCTACAGTGAGGGCGTGATCACCACTGACTGGCAGGATATCACTACACCTGGAGATCTGGCATCAGAGATTATTATAAAACCTCTGGCAGGGCTTTCAGCAAATTGGAAATGGAATTTCCTTGATACCTCAATGGGATATCGATATCAGCTTGAAAGGGAGTCCATGTTCCCCGATAAGAGCCTGACACGCAGTCATTTTATCAATCTGAATGCAGCTACTTATTTTCCACTTGAAAATTCCTATGATTGGGGGCCTGTTATTACAAGGACCTATGGACAGTTTGAATTTCTTAACAACACCAATTCCGATACGGATCGAAATGTGAAAGGACAGGTCATTCAGGAAGCGTCCTTAGGCGTGGTCGTTGCCCGGAAACCATTATTTCGTCTGACAGCCAATGGAATGTTTAACCTTGAAGACGGCAGCGAGTCGGATATTCAGGATTATTACCTGCCAAGCGGTGTCCTCGAGGCAAAGGGTGGTCTTAGAGCTACCTTGAACTTTCATAACGAAACCTATACAGAAAATATTGAATTGAGTCTTTACGGCGCAGCCGGGGGATACTGGGTCAATGTATGGGGAGAAGAGGAGATGGCTCAGTCTTTAAAGGCTGAAAGCTATTTTGGACTCTATTATGTGAAGGAGACAATGACTCTCTTCCTCAATGTGGGCGGTAGTTCTACTTTCAAGAATGCAAAGGATCTGAACTTCTGGGAATTCTCAGCTATGGTTGGAGCCAAGGTCAACGTTCCATCGCTTCTTACAAATTAGGAGCAACGGCATAATCTGTCCCTTTCTTCTGAAGCCTATACTGAAGTCTTTATACTGAAGATAAAAAATCCCCTGCAAAACAGGGGATTTTTTCCAGTCTGTATCTGATGATGGATAAATGAGTGGGACTTAAAGCCGGAAAAGGCTCTTGCACTCCTGAAAGAGGGGATCATTTTTCATATCGATCATGAACTTATCCTGAAAATAGCTCAGCTGTTCCAGTTTCAATCCTGAATATTTCAGATATGGATCAAGGTCTTTCTTTGTTTCATCTGAGAAACCGAATTCATGAAGCACCGAGGAGATATTATCCGCAATTGAAACAAGAACAATCAGTTCCTTGTGGGGTGACTGGATATTTACATTTCCGTGTTCACCCGCTGAATCAGCAAAAACTGCAGGGAAATTCCAGCTTTCCATAATTTTGCGTCCTACAGTTCTGTGACTGGCCCCAAAAATTTTCTCTTCAAGTTCACAGGTCTTGTCTTCATCCAGATTTATATATTCCATAATGTTGTCGTAACCGTTTTTTTGGGATTCATAAAGACTCATCTGTCCAATATCATGGAGCAGACCTGCCAGAAATGATTCTTCCCTTATCCGTGGATTACCGGAAATATCACAGAGCTTCTGGGCAATAAACGCTGTAATCAGAGAGTGTTGCCAGAAATACTTGTAAAAAGGAGATACAATTTTATTTGAAAACATATTGGATGCTGTCAGAAGCATAACAAGGCTTTTGATGGCCTTGAATCCCATCAGGGAAATAGCTGTCTGCAGGCGTGTAATCTGTTGTTGTCTTGCATAGAGTGCAGAGTTTGCAACCTTCAGTATTTTTGCAGTGAGACCTGGGTCCATACTGATAAGGCTTTCCAGCTCGGTGAAAGATACTTCATCAAGATCTTCAGCAAAAGTAAGTACTTTTGTTGCTACATCCGGCATGACCGGTATTGTTTTTAAAAACTTTTCATAATTTTCCATTAGTATTATAATCGTTCCATTTATATGATTGTATGACTATTATTATAGTAAATTAATTCGGAAAACAGCAAATAGAGGGGTTTTTTTATGAAAAAAGTGAAATGGGGAGTCCTCAGCACAGCAAATATCGGTCTGACGAAGGTTTTGCCAGCTATTAATAAATCTAAAAACGGTGAAGTTTATGCCATTGCTTCCCGTAATCTGGATAATGCAAATAAAGCAGCTTTAAAGCTGAATATTCCACAGACCTATGGATCTTATGAGGAGCTCCTCGCAGACCCTGAAGTTGAGGCCATATATAACCCCCTTCCCAATCACATGCATGTGGAATGGACCATAAAAGCCATGGAGGCGGGAAAGCATGTTCTTTGTGAAAAACCACTATCTCTGAAATCTGAAGAAATTCAGAAACTGATTGATCTCAGGGATGAAACAGGCCTGACCGTAAGTGAAGCCTTTATGGTCCGCTATCATCCACAATGGCTGAAAGCACGAAGCCTTGCTCAGGAAGGTCAGCTGGGTGAACTGCGTAATATTCAGGGCTTTTTCAGTTACTATAATGTGGATAAAAATAATATCAGAAACAGGAAGGATATCGGTGGTGGAGCTATGCTTGATATCGGATGCTATCCTGTTACAACATCCCGTTTTGTCTTCGGGGAGGAGCCTCTCCGGGTTGCTTCAATTCTTGAAAAAGATCCGGAAACAGGTATCGATCGGCTTTGTTCAGTCCTTATGCAGTTTCCCTCGGGACAGGCCTCATTTTCTGTCTCCACTCAACTGGTTCCCTATCAGATAATGCAGATTTTCGGAACAAAAGGGCGCCTGGAAGTAGAAATCCCCTTTAATGCACCCCCTGACAGATCCTGCCGTCTTTTTCTGAGTAAAGGTGAATTTTATCATGAAGATCATGAGCTGCTGGAATTCCCTGTCTGTGATCAGTACACTCTTCAGGCAGAATCCTTTGTCCGTACATTGAGAGGAGAGCAGGAAAATCATGTTCCTTTAGAGGATGCTGTACAGAATATAAAGATCCTGGAAGCCATTTTCAGAGCAGGGGAGAGTGGCTGCTGGGAAGATATCATATGACATAAAAAATTAAGTACTGTAAATTTTGTAAGTTAATCTTATATAGATAATTACCGAAATTATATGTAATTAAGCTATTATATAAAAATGTAATAAAAAATTCAGGAGAGTAAAATGGTAAAACATGTTGTTATGTGGACTTTAAAAGATAAGGATGATGCCCCAAAGCTGAAAGCCGCTATCGAAAACATGAAAGGGAAAGTTCCCTCTATGGTGGATGTTGAATGTGGAATCAATTATAATCTCAGTGATATTTCCTGTGATTTAGTTCTTATTTCAGTTCATAGATCAAAAGAGGATCTTGACGCCTATCAGGATGATTCTATTCATGGCGAAGTAAAGAAGATCGTCAAAGCGGCTGCTTCAGCAAGATATGTTGTAGATTTTGAATTTTAATTTTTTTGGCGTAAATTTGAGATATAGGAATATTTTATGACTAACCAGATGAAGAAAATTCTACAGATTGATAAAGACCTGAACAAAATTCAGGATCTTGATATTCTGCTGGAACGAATTCTCTTTTATGCCAGAGACGCCGTTTGCGCCGATGCAGGTTCAATTTATATTAAAGACGGTAATGAACTGGAAATTAAATATGCTCAAAACGATACCCTTCAGAAAGAGCTGGCAGAAGGTCAGAAACTGGGATTCGATATTTTCAGAATTCCTGTTAATGAAAAGACTATTTCCGGATATGTAGCTGCCAAGGGAACTCATCTGAATATTCGGGACATGTATAAAATCCCGGAGGAGAGACCCTACAGTTTCAATACCCATTTTGATGAAGTCTCTGGTTATAAAACTGTCTCATCACTGACATTTCCTCTTGTGACTAATCAGGGAGATGTTCTGGGTGTTCTTCAGCTGCTTAATGCAAAAACTCCCAAGGAAAATATTACAAGTTTCAAGAAAGGGGATGAGCCCTTTGTTCTACACTTCGCCAGTACTGCGACAGTTGCTCTGCAGAGGGCCAGGATGACCCGTACTCTTCTTCTTAGAATGATACAGATGGCCGAGCTTCGAGATCCAAAGGAGACTGGAGCCCATGTAAACCGTGTAGGTTCCTACTCCTGTGAAATCTATGAGGCCTGGGCACGACGCCGTAATATTCCTGATGATACACTCCAGAAACAGAAGGATACTCTCAGAATGGCTGCCATGCTCCACGATGTGGGCAAGGTTGGTATTTCGGATTTGATTCTGAAAAAACCTGGACGCTTTAATGATGATGAGTATGAAATAATGAAGTCACACACCTATGTAGGTGCAAGACTTTTTGCAGATGAAGAATCCGACCTGGACAGTATTGCCAAAGATATCGCCATCAGTCATCACGAAAACTGGGACGGCTCCGGATATCCCGGAGATATTAACTGGGCAGATTCTAAGCCCGATGAGATCCTTCCTTCCGGCAAGGGCCTGAAAGGGGAGGAAATTCCTCTTTATGCACGAATTGTTGCACTGGCGGATGTTTTTGATGCACTCAGTTCACGGCGAGTGTATAAAGAAGCCTGGACCGAAGATGATGTTTTAAATGAAATCAAGGTCTGCGGAGGATGTAAATTTGATCCTGAGCTAGTCGATATCTTTTTTGAAATTCTTCCTATCCTGAAACAGACTCAGCGGAAATATCCTGACCAGGCAGAATAACGATCGGAAATCAGCAGATGATAAAATGATTAAATTGATAATGGCTCCATTGGAAGGTGTTACTGATAAAACCTTCCGGAGCTGTTATTATGATCATTTTCCGGGTCTCAATGCTGCACTGACTCCTTTTCTTCCCATCCCCGACGGAGTTAAACGTGTTCCTCTTAGGAATTTGAAGCAGGTAGCTCTACCCTCAGAATCTCCGGTACATGAAATCCCGCAGCTTCTGGTCTCTGAACCCTCTGCTTTTTTAATTGCCGGAAGGGCACTGGAGAGAGCAGGTTACAGAGAAGTGAACTGGAATCTCGGCTGTCCCAGCAGGGGAGTTATCCGGAAGGGTAAAGGTTCAGGACTTATGCCTCATACCGATCATATACTCGAGATCCTGGATGCTGTTCTGCCCGAACTCAATATCAATCTTTCAATGAAAATCAGACTTGGACTTGAGAGCCGAGATGAGTGTTTCAGGCTCCTTCCTCGACTAAGGGAATATCCAATATCCGGTCTGACGCTCCATCCCAGGCTGGGGACACAGATGTACAGCGGATCTGTTGATCTGGATGGCTTTGAAAAAGCTCTTGAACTGTATGGGAAGCCTATCTGCTATAATGGTGATATCAGGAGTCCGGGCGATTTCAGATCTCTTAAAGCCAGATTTCCTCAGGTAGAGGAGTGGATGATTGGAAGAGGACTTCTGGCAGATCCATTCCTGGCTCAGAAAATACTATCAGAAGTAAGTTTTCCAGATATAGGGGTCAATGCCGATGAGGGTGCTGATATAGCTGAGCCTGTCATTCACCCCCTGACTCATAGAGAAGTCAGGGATTTTATCGATGATCTTCTGAAGAGGATGAAGGGGCAGTTTCAAAGGGAAATTGCCCTTATCAACTATTTAAAGGGAATACTTTTATTTACTTTTGAATTGGAATCTATGCCATCAGAATTCAGGAAAGAACTACTGAGTCTCAAAACTTTGAAGGAATGGGAGAAATTCAGATATAAGATTTATGAATATTTTGATTCTCAGTAAACAGGAACGATACCGGCCTGATACAGAACACCGCAAACCCAGAACATTGTATGTTTTGTCTTGAGAATTGTAATATCACTCTCCTCGGCCAGGCGGACCATATTGGGGGGGATTGTCTTGTCTCTAACAAACAAAATACAGCTGATATCAGCCATCTCAGCAGTGCGGATAGCCTGAACATTGACCAGACCGGTTATGAGTAGAGCTTCATCAGCTTCATTGGTTAATACATCACTCATTAGATCTGAACTGAAGGCATTTACGTATTCCTGAGTCTCAGGGTCCCCGCAAATAAGCTCGGATTCTGTCAATTTTATTATTTCATTAAGTTTCATCACTACTCCTGATACAGATAATATTTTATAGATAAAATCCAAAGATTTCAATCAGATTTGTGCAATTACTCGGTACTATGATCTTAATCATGACCTTTTTACTGGAATTTTTGGGAGTTTTCCAACAATTGTGTAGGAAAAGGCCTTTTTTTATACATATCCTTGATCAATAAATAAAGATGCGATAATATTTTTTGTATAAATATTGATTAATTATTCAATTGATCGATTCTTCATTTTCTTGACTGAAATCAGGCAGCTGTTCATTTAGATAATTTTCTTTACATGAAACGGTCTCTGCCGACTGATAAACTGTATGGGGATTTTGTATCCCGTCTAATTTTTTTGCAATAATCCCTGCCGGATTATTTTCGCATGCCCGAAAACCTTTTTTTGTTTTTGGTGCTTTCTGTGTATTAATGCCTAAAGGGCATAATTAATATTTACTAATTTTATTTGGAGGAATAAATGAAAAAATTATTGAAAGTTTCAATGTTGATGCTTATCGTTTCTTCGTTGCTGCTCGTGAGCTGTGCGAAGAAAGATGAAACTGCAGCAGCTCCGTCAAAGACTTTTGTAACTATCGGTACCGGTGGTGTCACCGGAGTTTACTACCCCACCGGTGGAGCCATCAGCAAGATGGTAAATCAGAAATTTGATGACTATAATATCAAAGCGACTGTTGAATCTACAGCCGGCTCTGTATTCAATGTAAACGCCATCATGGCGGGTGATCTTGAGTTCGGTGTTGTACAGTCTGACAGACAGTACCAGGCATATAACGGAACAGCAGACTGGGAAGATGCAGGTGCCCAGGAAAAACTGAGAGCCGTATTCTCTATTCACCCCGAATCTGTAACTATGCTTGCAGCAGATGATGCCGGAATTGAAAAATTTACAGACATTAAAGGTAAAATTATCAACATCGGTAACCCCGGTTCCGGTCAGAGAGGTAATGCGATCGATGTAATGGAAGCATACGGAATTGACTGGGAATCTGATATCAGGGCTGAAAGCCTAAAGGCTTCTGAAGCTGCCAAGATGCTGCAGGACGGAAGAATTGATGCTTACTTCTATACTGTTGGACACCCCGACGGATCATTCAAGGAAGCCACTTCCGGAAAAAGAAAAGCACACTTTGTTCCTATCACAGAAATCGAAGGTCTGTTGGCTGACTACCCTTATTACGCAGCTTCCTTCATTCCTGTCAGTGAATATCCCAATGCCACAAACAGCGGCAATGTAGATACATTCGGTGTTAAGGCTACTCTTTGTACATCTTCTGATGTTTCTGATGATGTTGTTTACGCCATAACGAAAGAAGTTTTTGAAAACCTGGATGATTTTAAAAAGCTTCATCCTGCTTTTGCCATCCTTACAGCTGAAAGCATGCTTACAGGTCTTTCTGCTCCCATTCATGATGGTGCAATGAAATACTTTAAGGAAGCCGGACTAAAATAATCCCCTTTCTTTACTATGATTTTTCACCCCGGCATTTATTGCCGGGGTTTTACTCTGTCTTAAAGGACTGAGATTTTCTTAAGGAGCCTTTTTTTATTATGTTAAAAGAACTTGAACACCAACCCAGCGATGCAGATCTCGACAAGGCTCAAAGGATTGCTGATGAAGCTGAGGGTGGAACTCGAAATATCCAGACAGGATTAAGCCGCTGGGTGATACCTGTAATAGCTGCTGCCTGGTCAATTTTTCAATTGTCTATATCATCCTTTATATTAATGGAAAGTACCCTTGTCAGAGCAATTCACCTGGCCTTTGCCATCTGTCTGGTCTTTCTGAGCCATCCGATGTTTAAGAAACCAAAGAAAAACCGTTATCTCAATTATTTTGCAAAAAATGACCGCTTTACCGTGGTCGATATCATAATTGCTCTGGCTGCAACAGCACTGGCTCTCTACATCGCAATAGATTATGTGGGAATCAGCGGACGCCAGGGAATACCTATTCAAAGAGACCTCATTATTGGGTTTTTTCTGGTGCTACTTCTCCTGGAAGCAGCAAGAAGAGCCCTGGGTCCGGCGCTGCCGATAGTGGCTCTCGTATTTATACTCTACAGCTTTTTCGGGCCTTATATGCCCTCGGTACTGGCCTTCAAAGGTGTATCCATACAAAGATTTATCGGGCAGATTACCTTGTCCACAGAAGGGATCTATGGAGTTCCCCTGGACGTATCGGCAACTATTGTATTCCTGTTTGTATTATTTGGTGCAATGCTGGATAAGGCTGGAGCAGGAAAGTATTTTGTAGACCTTGCCTTCAGTCTGCTGGGACGCTTTAAGGGCGGACCCGCCAAGGCCGCGGTTTTAGCCAGTGGTTTGACCGGAATGGTTTCAGGTTCCAGTATTGCCAACGTTGTTACTACAGGAACATTTACCATTCCTCTGATGAAGAGTGTAGGGTATCCGGCTCATAAGGCGGCTGCCGTAGAGGTTGCCTGCAGTACAAACGGTCAGCTTATGCCTCCTATCATGGGTGCAGCGGCCTTTATCATTGCAGAGTATTGCAACCTGGAATACGTTGAAGTTATCCGGGCTGCCTTTATTCCCGCGGTTGTATCCTATATAGCCCTGATGTATATCACCCACCTGGAAGCGTCCAAGCTGGGATTGAAGGGTGTTCCAAAGGCGGATCTTCCCAGGTTCTGGAAAACCTTTATAGAGGGTATTCATTTTTTAATCCCTCTTTTCTTCCTGATTATTGAGTTAGTTGTCTTCAGACATTCTCCCGCTTTGGCTGCATTCAGAGCTATTCTTGCACTGACTGCACTTATATTCATTCAGAATATCTACAAGGCTGTTAAAAAGAAAGAATCTGTTAAGGGTGCAATCAAGCATGGCTTCTGGCAGATTGGAACCTCTCTGGTTGCAGGTGGGAAGAATATGATGGGTATCGGTGTAGCGGTTGCCTCCGCCGGTATTATAGTCGGTGTTGTTACTCTGGGACTGGGTGGAATCATTACCGAGGTTATCGAAGTCCTTTCGGGTGGAAACTTTTTTCTCATCCTGATTATAACAGCTATTGCCAGTCTTATACTGGGAATGGGACTGCCTACAACGGCAAACTATATCGTCATGGCATCTTTGACAGCTCCGGTCATCCTGACTCTTGGTGCGAAGAATGGGATCGTCATACCTCTGATTGCGGCACATCTTTTTGTATTCTTTTTTGGGATACTGGCGGATGATACACCACCTGTGGGACTGGCTGCCTTTGCCGCTGCGGCAATTGCCAAGTCTGACCCCATTAAGACGGGTATTCAGGGTTTTACCTATGATATCAGGACCGCGATTCTACCTTTTATGTTTATCTTCAATACAGAACTTCTTCTTATCGGTGTAGACAGTGTGGGTTATGCTTTATGGATCTTTGCATCTGCAACCATGGCCATGTTTGCCTTTGCCGCTTTGACCCAGGGGTATTTCTTTATTAAGAATAAATGGTTTGAAGGTGTTGCTCTCGGACTGGGAGCCCTGACACTGTTAAGACCAGAGCTTGTAGGAGGATGGATCGGTCTTTCTTCCGCCCCAAAGCAGGTTGTTATGCTCTTAGGTATTGCCCTTATCGGTTTTATCTACGGAGAACAGAGGTTGAGAGCCAAAAAAGTGACGGCTTAGTACGATCTAATTGTATAAATGAAAATATTGATTGAATAAAAAAAGATCCCGGAATCAAATTCCGGGATCTTTTTTATTTAGTTTTGCAGGGAACTGGAAACTACATTCTCAAAGATTTGAGTATCTAATTTCAGCTTTAATCAATTGTTTTGCTCCCATGTTAATGCTGTTCTCTCATGATAATTATCAAGGTGTTAATTCGGATAAACATTGCTTCGTGAATACATCCATTGTATAATAAATGCATAATTTTTTATTCTTCTGCCCCAAAGAATATACGAGAGGTGTTTTATGAAACGAATCCTCATCTGTATAATTTTTCTATTTATTCTCACACTAACTTTACTTCAATCAGAAGAAAATCTGCTAACCATTGATGCGGTACCTTACGGTACACTCCCCATGGGTTCAAGTTCCGACATATTCAAATTGGGATATGGAATTGATCTTGAGATCTCCTATAAACCGGCTGCATGGAGAAACTTTGGTATTGGAATCAATGGAGATTATTTAATTATCCCCCTTGAGAGTCAAGATTCCATATGGGTTGCCTCTGGGCTGGGAGGTGCAGTATTCCAGATGTCACTGGGTGATAAGTTTTCAATATTTGCACGAGCCGGAGCCGGATACTATTTTTTTAATGCATTGGGATGGGATACAGGTGGTAATAATGGAGGAGGACTCAGATTCGGTGGTGCCGGAGGAGGAGCTTTCAATATTGCCGGGCCATTTTCAATGGGCTTGGGACTGTCTTATGACTACTATTCAGATCTTTACAATGGTTTAGGTATTTCCATCAATGCCAGATTTGATTTCGTCAGTGAAACAGGAAAACGTGCTGTTAGAGATTATTCCGCAGATGACAATAAAAAAATCGATCCAATGAAAGAAGGAAAGGGTAAAGGAGTGGAGCTCAGAGATATGGAGCTTATTACTTTATTCCCTGTTTTATATAAATACTATGATGATAACCCTATTGGAACAGTCAGAGTCATTAATTTTGAATCCAAAAAAGCAGAGGATATTATCGTTCAGTTCTATATGGAAAGATATATGGACAATCCTATGGAATCCATAGAATTATTCACCCTGGGACCTGGTGAAGAGAAAACAATAGAGCTTTATGGTCTTTTTACTGAAGACATGATGAATATTACTGAAGGAACAAAGGCTTCTGCCAGAGTCAGCGTTTCCTATACCATGGCAGATAAAGAAAAAAGTAAGAATTACAATCCAGTGCTTGAATTAAATAACCGCAATGCCCTCACCTGGGATGATGATAGAAAAATCGCCTCTTTTATCACAGCAAAAGATCCTGAAATCCTCAGTTTTTCCAAGAAAGTAACTAATTGGATGCAGGAGTTTGAAAATCCTTCTATTGATGAGAATCTACAGAAGGGTATGGTTCTTTTTGAAGCAGTTAAATCCTATGGAGTCCGCTATGAAGTTGATCCGGCTACACCCTTCGCCGCTTTATCAGAGCAGACGAGTACTGTGGATTTTATCCAGTTTCCAAGGCAGACCCTGGGATATACAACGGGTGACTGTGATGACCTGACAGCTCTATATTCCTCTCTCCTTGAGGCTGTGGGAGTTGAAACTGGAATTATCACAATACCAGGACATATTTATATGGCCTTTTCCCTAAAGGCCAGTCCTGATGATGTAAGGTCAAAATACAGCCGGATCGATGAATTCATATTCCTTGAGGATAAAGTCTGGGTTCCTATTGAAATTACGATGTTTCAGGAAAGCTTTGAGGGAGCCTGGCAAAATGGCGCCAAGGAATGGAGGGAGAACGATTCAAAATCTCAGGCCATGTTTTATCCAACACATGAGTCCTGGTCATATTATCAGGCTGTTGGTTTCAGAGAGGAAGCTGTCGGCGGAATCGAGATGCCCAGCCGGAATGATGTAACCACTGAGTTTGTAAAAACAATAAGCCGATTTGTGGATCAGGAAATATATCCTCAGGAGGCAAAAATCCGTGAAAGAATGGCCAGTTCAAACAAGAAATATATTTATCAGAATAAAATGGCTGTTTTATATGCCCGCTACGGCTTGTATGACAAAGCATTAAGTACTTTTGCAGAAATAAATGAGAGTAGAAACTATATCCCATCTCTTCTGAATACCGGAAATATCTACTTTGTCCAAAATGACTATATGAGTGCTTTGAAATGGTACGATCAGGTTCTTGCCAGGGACAGTCAGAACAAAAAAGCTCTTCTTGGCTCTGCTCGATGTAATCATGAACTGGAAAACTATGGAACAGTAAAACTCTATTATCAGAAGCTCAGTAAAATAGATACAGATTTAGCAGAGCGTTTTGCATACCTGGACCTACGGGGTGCAGAAGGGCAGAGGGCTGCAGATGCTCTTGGACTCAAAGATCTTGTATTGTGGGAGGAAGAGGAATGAGAAAGTTAAATGTTCTCACACAGATACTGATACTCCTGATGTTTGGTTTCAGTACTTGTACTTTAGAATCAGATTATATAGATGGAATTTCAGATAAGATTACTTCGGATAATGATACTCAGGAAGACCCTACAATTGATGATCCTACAACTGAAGATCCTACAAGCGATGATCCTCTTCCGGCTTATGGCTACGATGTTGAATTGGAAATTACTAGTGCCGGTGCCGGAAATATAGCTCTATCCTGGATTGAGCCCGATGATAGTGATTATGATCATGTTGAAATTTCCTGGTCTCCAGAAGGAACATCAGCTGTTAACATAAATAAAGGAACAACCCTTCATACTCTTTCTGGCTTAAACAATGGAACTGTTTATACTGTTACAGCCAAGGCAGTTTCTGTTAGTGGTGGAAAGGCTACCGGACATAGTATCACAATGGGTCTACCAACCAGTTCCACTATTATATATTGTCTTTCCACTGCAGCTGAATTAGCAGCTCTAATGGATAATCCAACAGTGACAATGGAGTGCTACTATATTCTTACAAAAAATATTGATCTCAGCTCTTATTCATCAAGTGGGGGTTGGATTCCAATTGGATCTGAGACAAATCCATTTACAGGGACATTCAATGGAAATAATCATATTATCAGTAACCTCTACATAAATAGATCATCAAACTACCAGGGATTATTTGGAAATGTGGAATCTTCTTCAGGGATAACTTCTGTAATCAGAAATATTATTCAGGAAAATGTTCAGGTAAGTGGGAACAGCTATACCGGTGCCCTAGTTGGGAACGGTACCGGGATATATATTAACAATTGTTCTGCTCAGGGGATTGTTAATGGTGGTGATTATACTGGTGGCTTAGTTGGAAAATGCACTTCTAATGCAGCATACGGTTATATTCGATCTAGTAATACTTCTGTAAATGTTACTTCCACTCAAACAGGTACTGGTGGATTAGTTGGATTATTGACTGATTCTTCTTCGATTTATATTTGCTCTTCGACAGGATCAACCAGTGGAGTTTCGATGGTTGGCGGGCTTGTGGGAATTAGCCAAAATAGTTCCAGTATTTTAATGAGTTATTCTACAGGAGCTGTATACGCAACAAATACAAATGCAGGGGGGCTTATAGGGGAAAACTTAGGTAGTACTGTCAGTAAATGTTATGCATCAGGAAGTGTCAGTGCTGATAGTGATAGAGTTGGAGGACTAATCGGTCTTAGTTCAGGACCTGTTTCAAACTGTTTTGCAACAGGCAATCTTACTGGTACCAATGAAATGGGAGGGTTGGTAGGATCTAATTCAAACGGAATTGATCGCTGTTTTGCAACTGGCTCTGTGCCTGGTGCCAGCAATGGCGGTATTGTCGCTATTGATACAGGTATGGTCAATTATTGCTATTATGATACCGAAACAACAGGACAGACAGAAACAACAGGTGCTCCAACCAGCACAGCTGCTATGAAAACTCAAAGCACTTTTACCAACTGGGATTTCTCAGAAATCTGGAGCATCGATTCGACAATCAACAACGGTTATCCCTACCTCATAGGAATGGCTCCATAATAGTCATAAAATTCTCCCGGGACTTGCGGCCTCGGGGGTAGTCTATTAAGATAACACCATGTCCTCACACAATGATTCCGACAAGAGATTCAGTCTCTATTATAGAAATGGTTTTGCCGTTTTAAGAGTTTATCCTCCCTCCAGTCCCGAAAACAGGGTCTTTGCCGAAGAAATTATGAGCCGAATGAAAATCCTGGAAATCCCCATGGTTCGGATGATGCAGATTGAGGATATTATCGAAAAGGCTGATGGTTCTGTCCAGAAACTCATTGAGTGGCCTTCAGGGGTTCATCTGTCACCTTTTATCCAGGTGAGGGTTAGAGAGGACAGGATGAAGGCTGAGGTCTTCATCGAACCTCCTAAGATCGGGGGCGGCGCTGTTACTGAAGAAGAGTTTCAGCATGTTCTCCGGGATAACAAAATTTCAAGTGGAATTCTGCCGGATGCTGTAAGCCGCTGTATCAATACAGTTTGTTATAATGAATGGATCACCATCGCAGAGGGGACTCCCGCCGTTGACGGCCGGGGAGGTAAAATCGCTTATACTTTCAATCTGGAAGTTGGAAAACCTTTCAGGGAACTCCCTTTCGGACGGATAGATCTGAAAGAACTCAATTTTATTCAGTTTAAGGAAGCCGGCGCTGTTCTGGCAGAGCTGGAAAATCCTGTCATACCCGGTAACGGTAGTGATGTGTATGGTGAAACGGTTACAGCCAAACCTGCTGATGAAGGTGAAAGCCTGAATGCCGGTGAGAATACACAGATCAAGGGAAAGCAGATAGTTGCACTGGTAGCAGGTAATGTGCGTCTGGATAAGGGTGCAGTTATAGTTGAACCCGTTGTAACTGTAAATAATGTAGATTATGAGACAGGAAACCTTAGTTTTGAAGGTTCTATCATTGTTAAAGGCCATGTGGCTGATGGGTTCTCTGTAAAGGCCTCAGGAGATATTCAGATTACCAAGAGTGTAGGGCGGGTGACCGTTGAAGCAGGGCGGAATCTGATTCTGCAGTCCGGAATAAATGGAGACAAAGAGGGTCATCTTGGTGTTCAGGGTGACTTGTATGCCCGTTTTATTGAAAGCTCATTTGTCCAGGTTAAAGGATCTGCATTTATTTCGGGTGCACTTTTAAACTCAACAGTTAAAATAGGTGGGGATCTTCTTCTGGAAGGCGGCCGTTGTGAAATAGTAGGCGGTCTGACTGTTGTAAAGGACTGGATCAAGTGCCGAAAGATCGGCAGTCTATATGAAGCTAAAACTAATGTTGTAACAGGTGTAGCTCCGGAAGAACTTGATATCTTTTTTGATACATTGAAAGAACTTGAGAAACAACGGCAAATCCAGGATGAGATGGATAAGCAGCTGGCCTATTATACAAAACAGTGTTCCATTCCAGGGGCCTCGGATTTGAGTTTCAGACAGAAAGATCAGGCCGCAGCACAGGTGAGGGACGCGGGAGTCAGGATCGCTTACACCATGAAAAAAGTACAGCAATTACGTAAGGAACTGATCCCCTCCAGGGAAAGCTTTATTCTCGTGGAAGATATTATTTATGCAGGATCAAAAATCAGTTTTGGACTGCTGGAGTTTACCGTGGATCAGAGGGGAGCTAAAAAGACAATTCTTCAGGCCCGTGAGGGGAGAATTAAGGAAACAGGATATAATCCGTCTCAGGTTCCCGAAGATATCAAAAAAGCTCTTCCCGGTGTGAAAGACTAAGGCTGATTCATTTTCCGTTTTGATATAAATTCTCTAAGCAGTATTCCTGCGACAATCACTGCCAGTCCCGTTATTGTACTCATCTGTATTTTCTCCTTCAGGATAAGTGAGATCCAGAAGAGTGAGAGGAATGGAGAGAGATAGACCAGATGACTGATCCTGGCAGGATGGCTCGCTGCCTGTAAGGCCAGTCCCCAGAAGATAAATGTAATTCCCATTTCAAAGAATCCTACCCATGCTGTTGATAAGAGTATGGCAGCACTCAGATGAGGAAATCCCGGTGAGAGGAAGGGCTTGAGCAGCAGGAGTACCGGAAGTGCTAAAAAGAAATTCCAGAACAGCCTTTTATCCTGCTGTCCGGGCTGTCTGTTTCCCATGAGCCAGTAAAGGGCCCATAGTATAGAGCTGAAAAGGGCCAGGAATATCCCCTTTTTGCTTAAAGGGCCGAGGGTTTCGGAAGTTCCACCCCGGCTTATCAGCATTATTCCTGCAAAACAGATCAGCAGAGCTATGGCATCTGTGAGTGCCGGCTTTCTCTTTAATATCGGGATTGAGAGTAAAACCAGCATCAGAGGCCATGTGTAATTCAAAGGCTGGGCGATCTGTGCAGGCAGTAGGTCATAACTGTAGAAAAGTACAAGGTAATAGGCTACAGGGTTGAGCAGGGCTCCCAGTAAATAGACAAAACCTTCCTCCTTTGTGATTTTTAGACAGTTCAGGTTCAGTTCTTTAGAAAAATTGACGGCTCCAAGGACGATAACAGACCATATACAGGAGAGGAGAAGAAGGTCAAAGGCTGATATCATCTCAAGTGATTTCTTGAAGGCCGTAGCCACTGTGGACCAGAGCAGAATGGCGGCAAGGGCATAGATAACGGCTTTTTTATCTCTGTTCATTGTTTCTCTCTGTTTGATTTGGCAAGGGAACGGAGTTTTTGAAAAACTTTTTCCATATGGTCGGCTTCTTTTTTACTCAGAGAGGCACGGGCAAAGATATCTCTGAAAAACTGCCTGGTTTTGAAACGGTCGGGTTTATCGTAATATCCTGAATCCTTTAAGGTCGACTCTACTGTATCTGCCAGGGTTTCTATAGTTGCAATGGGAACAGGAGAGTATCGGCCTGTATTGTTTTGCATGGTCTCTCTGTAAAATGAGTAAGTCAGAATCTGTACTGCATGGGAAAGGTTTAAAGAGGGATTATCTGGATGACTTGGGATATGACAGGCTTCGGTACAGAAAGCCAGTTCTTCATCATTAAGCCCGCTTTTTTCATTACCGAAGACCAGTGCAATATCTCCCTCTGCAGTATCTGATGCAAAAGAGGCAAGCTCTTCAGGCAGACGTGAGATATGTTTTCGATTTTTACCCAGGCGCCTTGTTATACCGGATGCGATAACGGCGTTGCTAAGAGCTTCAGGCAGAGTTTCGAAGTGTCCGGCATTCTCATAAATCCAATAAGAATGGATGGCCATCATCCTGACTTTCTCATGATCAACAGCTTTTAAATCACCCACAAGGCTTAAATGGGAAATCCCCATATTCTCCATTGCCCGACAAACGGCACCTATGTTCAGGCTTCCTTCCGGTCGGCAGAGAACAATTATAATCCTATCTAATAGAGTCTTTGACATGGGGAACATTATCATATAAAAAAACCGGCCCGTGAAGGCCGGTTTTAAAAAATCTGTTTTATACTGTTTCCGGAACAGCCTCTGCAGTCAAAGCCTCAGGGGCATCATCATCATCCTCCGGCGGATCTATCTTGAAGAAGATGGCATAGAGGGTGGGGGAGACAATCAAAGTCAGAAAGGCAGAGAAAGAGAGACCGAACATAATCGCAACAGCCATGCTTCTAAAGAAGATATCTGTGATCAGCGGGGCCATACCCATGACTGTAGAAAGAGTCGCCATCATTACGGGTCTCAGTCTACTCTGTGAAGCATCCAGGAGGGCCTGATAAGGGGCTACACCCTCCTTTATCAGTTGGTCAATCTCATCCACCATGACGATGGCATTTTTTATGGCCATCCCGAAGAGAGCAAGGGAACCGAGTATTGCCATAAATCCCAGGGAGGTATTTGTCAGTACCAGCCCGAAAATAACCCCTATAAGAGAAAGGGGTATAGAAAGAAGGATTATGATCGGCTGTTTTATCTTATTCCACAAGAATAAGATGGTGAGAGTCATTGCCAGAAAGGCCAGTGGGAAAGTCTTGCTGATCCCCTCATTCGCATTCTTTGAATCCTCATATTCTCCTGAAAATTCAATATAATAACCCGGGGGCATCTCGATGGCTTCAATAAGAGGCCTTGTCTTTTCAAAGATTGAGTTGGCAAGTATGCCTTCCCTGGGATCGCATTTGACTGCCATGGCTCTCAGACGGTCTTTTCTTTGAATCCTTGAATCTTCCCAGGCCAGTTCCGGTGATTTAGTCAGCTGAGCCAGAGGGATATACCTTCCGGTCTGTGCACTCCAGATCTGTATTTCATTGGCCTGTTGAACACCCATTCGTTCTTCCTGTGGAGGACGGGCCAGTATGGGGAGGAGTTTATTGTTTTCCCGGTACAGACCAATCTGTTTTCCCAGATAGGATTGCTGCAATGCCTCATTGACATCTACTCTGGATAATCCGGTTCTCTTGACTTGTAGGGAATCTATATCCATACGTACTACTGCCGCAGGGTCACCCCAGTCATCGGTTATGGCAATAGCTCCGGCTTCAAAATAGATCTCCTTGATCTGTTGAGCTATTTCCCGTACAACCTTGGAATCAGGACCAAGAACTCTTGTGCTTATGGCTCCCTTACTGCCGGGGCCCAGATTAAAGCGCAGAAGCTGACTCATCCCGTCAACCATTGTAGAGTCCAGATGCTCCTGTAATTGGGGAAACAGAGCATCAATTTTTTTGGAATCATAAACTTCCACAAGGAACATACCATAGCGGCTGTTCGGCTTTTCAGGAGAGAAGGTCAATTGAAAACGCAGCGGAGCCTGTCCTACATAGGTGGAAACATTTTTGACTTCTTCCAGGGACATGAGATACTCTTCAATTTCCATCATATCCTGTTCGGTTCGCCTAATATCTGTTCCCTCAGGGAGCCAGTAGTCGATCATAAACTGAGGCTGTTCAGATTTAGGGAAGAAACTCACACTGACAAATTGAAAAGCGGCCATTGAAAGAGCCAGTAGACAAGCCAGTATAAGAACAATAAAGAATTTGTTGGCTATAGAATACTTGATCAGACCCTTGTACAGCTGCATAAGCTTTCCATCTTTCTGGATCAGTTCAGGATCTTCCTCTTTTACTTTAGGCTTCAGAAACTGAACAGCAAGCATAGGATTGACCGTTATGGCAAGCACCCAGCTGAGAGTCAGGGATATTATGATGACAAGAAAAAGAGATCTGGTATACTCACCTGTTCCATCGGGGGACATACCAACAGAAGCAAAGGCAAATATGGCAACAAGAGTCGCCCCGAAGAGGGGCCATATCTGCTGATTGACAACCTTGTTGGCTGCTACAAGTTTTTTCTCACCTTTTTGAAAGCGAACCAGCATGCCTTCGGTAATAACAATGGAGTTATCCACAAGCATTCCCATGGCGATTATAAGGGCTCCCAGAGAAATCCTCTGTAGAGTAATGCCCTGCAGATACATTATTAATAGGGTTCCTGCAATAATAAGAATCAGCATTCCACCGATAAGCATTCCGCTTTGCAGCCCCATAAATATCATAAGGAGACCGATAACTATGACAACCGACTGAACCAGGTTCATAACAAATCCGGTGATGGATTTCCGGACCGCATTTCCCTGCATCATGATGGTTTCAACTTCCATCCCTAAAGGTGTATCTTTAATCACATTATTCAGAGCTTCGGTGATAGCATCACCAATGACAATAACATTTCCACCCTTCATAACAGATATACCCAGGCCAATTCCCTGTTTTCCATTATAGCGCAGGATGTTTTGAGGAGGGTCTCTATAATCCCTGCGGATTGTTGCAATGTCTTTAAGAGTAATCTGTGAATCAGAGCTGCTGCTTATAACCGTATCACCCAGTTCCTGAACAGATTGGGCACCACTTTCTCCCCGGAAGATCATCCTTGAGTCACCTACTGCCACACTACCGGTGGATACGACCATATTCTGATCCTGAAGGAGGCTGTAAAGGTAATCTTCTGAGATATCCATGCTGGAGATCATGGTTCTTGATATTTCAACATAGATAACTTCCTGCGGGACTCCCCAGAGTTCTACTTTACTGACTCCCGGGACAAGTAGAAGCGCTTTTTCCAAATCTTCGGTATAATCATAGAGTTCTTTCTGTGTGAATCCGTCTCCTGTTATGGCATAAAAAATACCAAATACATCTCCAAAGTCATCATTCACCAGTGATGGTCCGGTACCCGGGGGTAGACTGGTCTGAGCGTCATTCACCTTTCTTCTCAGTTCATCATAAAGCTGTCTGTATTCTTCAGAATTTATTCCCATAAAGAACTTAACCGTAACAATGGACATTCCATTGGAAGATTCTGAACTGACTTCTTCCACATCAGGAAGCTGCTGGGCCGCCTGTTCGATGATATCTGAGACTTCTTCTTCTACTTCTGAAGGAGTCGCACCGGGGTACATGGTAATAACACGTACTTCTCTGATGGTAAAGTCCGGATCTTCCAGCTTTCCCATATTTTGAAAACCTATAAAACCACCTACCAGAAGCAGGACCATGACAATATAGGTAATAACTTTTTTTTCTATAGCTATTTCAGCAATATTCATTAATGGCCCCTATTGGTTGTAGTACCGGATTTTCTGATCTTCCATAAGCTGACTCACACCGGCAATGGCGATAATCTCTCCACTTTCCAATCCGGTTTTAACTTCAATGTAACCGTCAATCATGGTGCTTGTTTCGACTTTTCTGGAGCTTACTGTCATGCCACTTTCATTTATGACCCAGACAAGTGTTTCTCCTGCAGGATTTGAAAAGAAGGCGCTGGCAGGAATAATAAAAACATCTTCGGGGATTTCAGCTTTCAGCTCGCCATCCAAGAGTACCTTTACTGCCATTCCCGGGAATACGTTGAATCCCTCAGGACGTTCCATTGTTAATGTTGCCTTGTAAGTTTTTGTCTGGGGGTCCGGAGCAGAACTGAATTCCTTAACTTTCAGAACATATTGCTTTTCCTTATCCTGATCAAAAATGGCAAAGACATTTACTCTATATTTGTTGAAATGTCTGACTGTTTTTTCTGGAATATTGATGGTTACATCAATATCTGTGAGATCTTCAAGGGTCATAATTGCCTGTTGACTCTGGACCTGTTCATGAAGATCAACATAACGAGCCGAAATCACACCTGCAAAAGGGGCATAGATATATGTATCATCAACAGCCTTCTGGGCAATATTAAAGTCGGCCATATTCACATCAAATGTGGCCTGACGGGTTTCCAGCTCTACCTGTGAAATCATATCTCTCTCATAAAGAGACTTGGAACGATCCAGGTTACTCTGAGCCGTATCGTACTGAGCTCTTGCAGCATCCCGCCGGTTTACATAATCTGTGGGATCCAGCCGTGCTATGAGATCGCCTTCCTCAACAGTTTCACCCTCTACTACGGGCATTTCATTGATTCGGCCATTGACTTCAAAGGTAAGTTCAACAATCTGAGAGGCTTTTACTACACCTGGATAGGTTCTTGTAAAATCTCCCTCATTTAAAGAAAGCTCCATGACCTTAACCGGCCTTACAGGGAGAACAATTTCAGGTTCTTTCTGAGTTGCTTTTATAATTTGAGCAATAATAATCAGGCCTATGGTTACTGCCAGTACAATTATTACCCTCTTTAGTTTCTTTTTGGACATTCTATTCTCCTAACTTTTATTGATTCACTCATTATCTGCTACTTAAGTTCATCGTTGTTGATTATGTATTGAAGATCCATAAGGGCGGATATGTAGTTGTATTTTTCATCTACAACCATCAGTTTTGCTTTGTTTAATTCATCATCAGCATTCTGTACATCCAGGAAATCGAGAATCCCTTCTGTGTAGGAACTGTCTACCAGGTTATAGTTTTCCTGAGCTAAATCGACATTGAGTTCCAATGAATCGATGGTACTGGCTGATTTATTGAGAAGAAGAACAACTGACTGTATATCGATAGCATTTCCTCTTACCTGATTCTCAAGAGTCAGTTCTGCTCTCTCCAGCTGATCCTTATATTTCTTTACATACAGATTTTTTTGGGAATTAGGGATAAATCCATCCAATGGCAGAGTCAGGCTCATGTTCATGCTGCCTGAGTTATCATTCCACTCAGGATTGTCAATCTCATCTCCAAATGGATCATCCATCATAGAATTCCATGAATACCCCAGTCCAAGCACTGGTGTCATGGTCTGGGCTGCTGCCATTCCTTTTTTTACCCTGATCTGTTCAACTAGTTTTGAAAAGTATTGAACTTCCAGCCTGTCATACATGTATTCTGAAATTATGTTTTCCGAGTCAAAAATCTGAATATCACTTTCTATCTCACCAACAATGACAATATTTTCTTCAAGATCAATTCCCAGCAATCTTTTAAATTCCCATAAGGATGTTTCATAGGAATTCTCCAGGTTGATCAGTTGGGGTTTCATATTTTCCCAGGCAACCTGATAGGAGAGAACCTCTACATAAGCAATATTACCAAGCTCGTAGTTTACCTTAGCTCTTTCATATCTTTTAAAGGCAGTATCAATCATATCGATATTCACATCGATGGTTTCTCTGATCAGTATGATGTAGTAAAAAGCCTTGCGTACATCTCTTTTTAGTTTTTGAACTGCAATATCCTGAGTGATCAGTCCTTTCTGATAATCCATGATCGTATCTTTGATCTGAAAGTAAGTGTCTGCTGATAAGTCAAGAGAAGTGTTAAAGCCCAGGGACAGGTTCCAATATTCCGGATATCCGGCATCCTGTGTATTTGTTTTTCCCAGACCGGCAGAAACGCTGGCATCAGGGAGAAATTCATTCCAGTTTGAGTTCTTCTCTCTTTCAAGAGTTCTCTGACCTATATAAGTTGATTGCAGTTCAAGATTCTGTTCAAGGGCTATCTCAACAGCTTCATCAACAGTCAGATCCATGGCCTGGATATAAACTGCTGTGACGCATAATAAAATTATTAGTCCTGAAATTCGTTTATACATAATTCGTAGTTCCTTTTTAAAATGTGATTTCCATATTCAATAATGATTATTTTAGTGCTTATCACCATTATATACCAATAAATTATATATGTTGATTGATTGCTGATTCTTTTTTCATCAAAATTATTATTCAATATATGCATTAGTGGAAAAAATAATGATTTCTTACATTCTCCGGATCTGCAATTTTATTCAATACATGTTTTCTTTTTTTCTGTTCAATGACAGAATAAAACAGTGAATCAGGAGGAATGATAAAAAGTCATCATAAGCTTGTGGATTGATATACTGTACCAAATACCCATTTGGAACAGCAGGTTACTGTTCGGCATTTTTACTGGTCCAAGAGACCGTTCAGGAGATTGAAGAGCCGTGACCGAAACATTCAATGGTCTTCGAGACCGGATAGGAGAATGGAATCAATTCACCGTATAGGCGCTGTTTTAAATGACAGGAGTCAAAATATGAAGATGAGTATTGGAGTGGATCTACACAAGACACAGTTTACTGTCTGCTTTCTTGGAGAGAAAAGGCAAATGGTTGAATCAGGGATCTTTTCTACTAATAAATCTGGATACGATGATTTTCTAAAGAAGGCAAAAGAGTATTCAGAATCTGGTTATGTATTACAGGCAGCAGTAGAGAGCACAGGAAATGCCAGATACTTCCGAAACAAGTTATTGGTGGCCGGAATTGACGTGGTAGTTGTAAATACATTGAAATTTAAAGTTGTTAATGAATCTGTAAAGAAGACAGACAAGCATGATGCCAAAACACTGGCAGAATTTCTTGAGAAAGAGATGCTTCCTGAGTCTGTTTTATGCTCACAGGAGAGTGAAGATCTAAGAAGAGTTTTAAAGACTCGATCTTTGCTGGTAAAAACAACAGTAAGTGTGAAGAATCAGGTTCATGGTCTTTTACTAGGATATGGGATCGAGAGCAAACGAGGGCAGCTGCAAAGTAAAAAAGAAAGGCAGCGAATCCTTAACGGTCTCGAGGACCATGAATGTTTCGGAAACGCTGCCAAAGCGGTTGTACCACTATTTGATACGATAGATCAGCTTTACGCTCAGGTCAAGAAACTTGAGATAGTTATTGAAGAACTGGTCTTAGAAGATAAGGATGTGGAGTTATTGATGACAATTCCTGGAGTTGGAATTATCACCGCATCAACGATTCGAGCTTATATGGATGATATCAATCGTTATGATAGCCCTAAAAAGTTTGCATCGTATATTGGATTGGCTCCTTGGGTTCAGAACTCGAATGAGACGATCCATCATGGGCATATTACGAAGAGAGGTCCTGTAGAGCTTAGGACAGCAATGGTGCAAAGTGTACTTGGAATGGTTCGGAGTAGTAAAACAACCGGTAATTATAGGATCATGAGTAAGTACCGTGTCATGAAGAAAGTGAAAGGTAGTGGCCAGAGTATCATCGCTACAGCCCGGAAGATGAGTACCATTGTTTATATGATATTAAAAACAAGAGAACCATTTGATCCATTAAGGATGGTTCCGGATAAACGATATATGGAAATGCAAGCGGCTGCATGGAATGTCGTGAAAGCTGGTTAAACCAGTTCAATTGTAAGCTTATATAAAGCTAATGGTTGACTTTTTATAGGAGAAAAAAATGGATAATCCCACGATTAACAGACAACGTAATGCATTTATAGCACTCACAGCTTCGGTACTTCTCTGGGGCGGCTCGTTCAGTGCTGCCAGCCGTCTGCTTCAGGATCTTGATCCAATGACTGTAATGTGGCTGAGAATGACTTTGGCCTCTCTGGCCATTCTCCCGTTTATTAAAAAACTGGCACCTCCAGCCGGATGGAGAAGTGAATGGAAAATCCTTTTACCCATGGTTCTTTTTCAGCCATGTCTATATTTTCTCCTTGAAAGCAACGCCCTTCGATTTACCAGCTCATCTCAGGCAGGAGTTATCTCAGCATTTGTTCCTCTACTTGTCGCCCTGGGGGCATGGCTCTTCTTAAAAGAGAAGCTGAAACTGCGTGGTATTCTCGGTCTGCTCATGTCTATAACAGGGATTGTTTTTTTAACTCTTATGAATAGCAGCAGCGAGTCGGCTGATAAGATTATACTCGGAAATATTATGGAAGTAGGCGCCATGGTGGCTGCTGCTTCCAATATGCTGATAATTAAAAAACTGTCTGATCGCTATAATCCATGGACTCTGACTATGATGCAGTGTTTTGCAGGATTTCTTTTCTTCTCACCAGGGCTCCTTATGCTTATTCAGGATATGCCCCAGTTCACAACAAAACATGTTCTTCTGCTTCTTTATCTGGGAGCCCCTGTGAGTCTCGGAGCCTTTGGTCTGTATAACTGGGGGATGAGTCATACAAGTGCTTCGGGGGCATCACTTTTTATCAATCTGATTCCGGTTGTGGCGGTTGTCCTGGGTTGGGCCTTACTGGGGGAATCACTGACTCTTGTGCAGTGTATTGCTTCGGCTGCGGTACTTCTGGGAGTTGTAATAAGTCAGAGTGGAGATTCTGTCGATGAGAGGACTGTTAAAAATGAATCAAGAAGCTCCGGATCAAACAATGATCCCCTCTGTTCTGCAAGAAACTTATAGGCTTCTTCAGGAGTGAAACCCTTACGGTAGGGCCGGTCTTCCGAGATGGCATCATAAACATCAGCCAGAATCATGATTCTGGCAATCCTGGGAATCTTCTCTCCCTTTAGTTTGTCAGGATATCCTGATCCGTCCCATCGCTCATGGTGATGCCTGACTCCCTGACGGACCTCTTCCATTCCCGGAATATCCTTGATTATATTGTCTCCCTTTTCGGGGTGGTTTTTTATAAGATCAAACTCTTTTTCAGTCAGTTTGCCGGGTTTATCCAGAATTACTTCGGGGATTCCCAGTTTTCCAATATCATGGAGAAGGGCCGTTATACGGATGGTCTCAATCTCATTGCTGCTCATACCAAGTTCTTTGGCAAGGGCAACAGAGAGGCGGGCAACACGTTCGGTATGACCTGCAGTCCAACGGGATTTTGCATCCACACTTCTTGTCAGGGCAATCAGGGTTCCCTGGGTCATCTCTTCTCTCTGTTCCATCTCAATCTTGCTTTGGAGTGCCACTCCAACCTGATCCGAGAGCATTTCAAGAGCTTCCTTATCCTGATCACTGACCTCATTCAGGGTTATGGCAAAAGTGGCTAAAGTCCTTTCGTTGTGGAGAATGGGAATAAACACACCTTTTTTCTTGCGTATCTCTTCTGGAAACAGAAGGATAGTACCAGGGTTCTTGTCTCCAATGACTTGAAGATCAAGTAATTTGGTTTCAGTTATGTCTACTAATTCTTCCGGCAGGTCTGAATGGAATATCAGGCGTCCGATTGTATGTTCTCTTTCGGGGACAAGTGCAGCTATTACCAGACCTTCTTCTTTATGTTCAAGGACTGCTACTGCTGTATCGCTAAACTGCTCAGATATAAATCCGGCAACCTCTTCGAGGAGTTCATTCCTTGATACCGAGGAGAGTACTGCTCTGTCAATCTTGTTCATTGTATGCATGGAATTAAAACGATGATTCAGATTGAGGCTCATTATGTCCAGAGAGCGGGCTAGTGTCCCTATATCATCCAACCTCTTTGAATGGAAGCGGATTCCCATATCTCCTTTAGCAAGATCAAGAGCTCTGTCAGTCAGTTCTTTCATGGGTTTTGTAATTGACCTGGCAAAAAGGGAACCCAGAATCAATGAAAATAAAAGGATCATTGAGGTGAAGGTTATTAATGTGTTTTTATCACTCTCTATATATTTAGTAAGTCCCTCTCTTTCAAGGCTTATTTCAAAGATATAACTCAGTTTGTCTCTTTCATTGGTCATATTAATATAAAAGTATCTATGACCACTCTGACCATAGTAGATTTCAGGTTTATAGAATGATGTACTGTCCAGCGTATTATTCAGAACCGTAACAATTTCAGTAGATATGGATAATTCTATTTCAGGTTTGTTTACAGACTCTAGAAGAATCCATTTTTCACTGGCTGGATACCGGCCGTATAGAGCCAGATGTATATTCTCTGATTGATTTTCAGGTATCAGGGTTTCCAGGTTTTGTATCAATTCAGCCCCAAGCTGTGGTTCCTCTACAAACGCCTTATAGAGGATATCGGGTTCTTCCGAATGCATCAAATCAATGAGTTGGGAGTTGAGTTCTTTATGAAAGGAGCTATAAAGTTCAAAGGTTTCTAAAGCTGTGCTGGATATAAATGACATATAGCCCACAAGTATGCCGAAGAGCACAAACAGTGCAACCAGCTTAAAAAATAATAGTTTGGAACCTATACGTAATCTCATAGCCATAGCCTACTTATATTTTTATCAACTTTCAAGAATAAGAGATAACTTAGTTATTTAAAGCTTTGCTGTATACCCCTTATATGTTTGTAAGACAATATATTCTCCAATTTAGAAATCCGTAAAGTATGAAAAAAAATGATTAAAATACGAAATGCGTATTATTGATAATGTTGAAATATGTTAATCGTAATTAAATCTTGCGAAAATGGAAAAGTCGGGATATACTTCCTATTAAATAATAATTGACCGGAATACAGGAGGTATTTTTTTGAAAATAGGAACAGTAAAAGAGATTAAAAATCATGAATACAGAGTAGGTCTTACACCATCAAGTGCTAAATCCTACATAAGCCATGGACATGAGGTCTATATACAGACCAATGCCGGTACAGAAGCCGGTTACCCCGATGAGTCATACATTGCTGAGGGTGTTAAAGTCCTGGAAACTGCAAAAGATGTATTTGATATGGTTGATATGATTGTGAAGGTAAAGGAACCTCAGCCTTCTGAATATCCTATGTTCAAAAAAGGCCAGATCCTCTATACCTACCTTCACCTTGCTGCAGATAAGGCATTGACAGAAGGTCTTCTTATTTCAGGAATCAAAGGAATCGCATATGAGACAATGGAGCTTCCTGATAGAAGTCTTCCCTGTCTGAAACCCATGAGTGAGATCGCAGGACGTCTGAGTGTTCAGGAAGGTGCAAAATATCTTGAAAAAGCATTCGGCGGAAGGGGAGTGCTCCTCGGTGGAGTTCCCGGTGTAAGAAGAGGAAAGATTGCCATCCTCGGTGGCGGAGTTGTCGGAACCAATGCCTGTAAAATGGCCGTAGGTATGGGTGCTGATGTTACAATTCTGGATATTTCCGCCAAACGTCTGGAGTATCTTGACGATATCTTCGGTGGAAGAATCACTACTCTCTACAGTACTCCCCATAATATTGAAGAAGTACTGAAAGAAAGTGATGTTGTTATCGGTGCGGTTCTTATTCCCGGTGCCAAGGCTCCCAAGCTTGTAAAACGTGAGCACCTCAAGTTGATGAAACCCGGTGCCGTACTCGTAGACGTTGCTGTTGACCAGGGCGGATGTTTTGAAACAACCCATCCTACAACCCATGAAGCCCCCACCTTTATCATTGACGGTGTGGTTCATTACTGTGTTGCCAATATGCCCGGTTCCGTTTCTGTTACATCAACAGAAGCATTAAACAGTGTAACTATCCCTTACGGACTGCAGATTGCGGATAAGGGTCTTGAGAAAGCCTGTATTGAAAATAGAACCATAAAACTTGGTCTGAATGTGTATGAAGGGATGTGTGTATACAAAGAAGTTGCCGATGATCTCGGTATCGAGTATACAGATGTTGATACAGTGCTGAAATAACAGGAATTACCATCTCCTCAGGGGATGGATAAGTAGATGTAATCCTGTCATAATGCCCCCCGTCGAGGGGGCTTTTTTTTTGAATTCAATGAAATCAGTATTAAAGAAAGTCATCATACTGGGAATTCCACTCCTGTTCGGACAGTTGACCCATTACTTTCTTCAGATTGCCGACTCTGCCATGCTTGGACACTACGGTGAGGAGAGTCTTGAGCTTGCCGCAATAGGTGTTGCCGGTCTTTTTACCTGGATATTACTTACATGCCTCTGGCCTATGTCTATAGGAGTGCAGTCCATTGCTGCACGGCGTTATGGAAAACAGGACCATGATGATGAGACGAGCAGACATTTTACCGGTGAAGCCCTGGATAACGGGATTATCACCTCTCTATATGCGGCGTTGGTTGCACTGATAATCAGTTTTTCAGCACCCTTTGTGCTTAATCATCTTCTGGATACTCCCGAGATCATCGAGCTGGCCCTTCAATACATAAAGATCATGCGTTTCTCACTGATTCCAACGGGACTCTACTTTATTCTTCAGGGATTTTTCGCTGCGGTGAACCGGACCAAATATGTGATGTACTCCGGCCTGATCAGCAACCTTCTGAATATTCTGCTGAACTGGGTCTTTATTTTCGGGAAGCTGGGATTGCCTGCCATGGGTATCCGTGGAGCGGCCCTGGGTACGGTACTTTCTTATACTGTCTCTTTTCTATTTCTTGCGGGAATTATCCTCTTTAAAGGGTATAAGAAAAAATATCGACTTTTCCATTTTGATCATTTTCTAACAGGGATGCAGAAGGATATTGTTAAGGTTGCACTTCCTCCAGCACTGCAGAACATAATAGCCCTCTCCATATTTATGGTTTATCAGACTTTTATAGAGAATTATTCAACCGTTTATCTGGCTGCTACCCATAGTGTATTTGCCTATTTCAGACTGAATAAGACACTCATAAGCGGTTTTGCCCGTTCAGCATCCATACTGGCCGGTAATGCACTTGGAAGAAAGGATAAGGCAGAGGCTCAAAGTATAATTACAGCAAGCGGCATTGTTGCAGGAGCCGTAGCTCTTTTTGTCGCCGTTTTTACACTCTTCTTCAGAAACCAGATTGCTTATATATTTACAAATGATCCGGATACTATCGAGGCAATTGCAAAGGCTCTCAGCTTCTTTATTCCATTCTTCTTTTTCGAAGCTCTGGGTTATTCATTTGAGATGGTATTCACGGGTAACGGTTATGGAAAATGGGTCCTTTTCAGTGAATCATTAACTAATTTTACCTTTATACTGGGAACATCACTCCTGGCCTATAGGCTTTTCCCTGATGATATTCGCTATATATGGTTCAGTTTCGGTTTGTATCAAATAGGTCATGCCTCTCTGATGATATTTGGATTTTTAAGAAAAAAATGGCTTCATATTGAAGTAGACAGGATGGCAGAAGCATGAAATATCACTATCTCGATACCGACAGTAAACTCTCCGATTATCTGGATTCCTTAAAGACCCGCGAAATTGAGAGGGTTTCAGTTGACCTGGAAGGGGAGTTTAATCTCCATTGTTACGGTGAGCATCTCTGCCTTGTGCAGATTTTTGACGGAGAGGAATATGCACTGATTGATCCTATGAAAGTCAGGATCACACTTATTCGTGATTTCTTTGAGAATCCTGATATCAGTAAGATCATGTATGACTGCTCTGGAGACAGGACACTCCTTTTTAGAAAATATGGAATTGCGGTAAAGAATATTGAAGATCTTCTGCCTGCATCAGAGCTCCTTGATCTTGAAAAAAGAAATCTTGCCTTTGTACTGACAAAATTTCTATCAGTAGAGCCCAAGGCCAAGAAAAAATTCCAGCAGTATAACTGGATGCGCAGGCCTATTCAGGCAGATGCCCTGGAATATGCTTTGGATGATGTAAGGTATCTTTTTGATCTTAAAATTGAATTGCTTAAAGAAGTGGCCGCCCTGAATCTCCTGGACGAATATGAAGAGAATAACCGTCTGGCTCAGACAAGGGAAATATTATTGAATCCAATTCCGGGAGTTCTGAAGAAAAACCGGTTTAAGAAAATGCCTCAGGAGTGCCGGGATCTGTTTAAAAAGTTGTTTGAATGCCGTGAGGAGTATGCAGAGCGTCTTAACATGCCTCCCAACTCCGTTGTATCCAATGAGAATGTTTTTAGACTGTCACAGGGCGAGATGAGACTTAATCATCTGCATTTTCATGGAAGGGTTCCCGGCCGCAACAGGGAAGCACTGCTTCAGGATTTTTCTGAAATCATGGGTGAAGATTGACTGTAACATCCCGGGCAGTACCGGTCAGAAGATAAAGTCCGCTGCTGCTCTGTAGAGCTTTTACAGTTCCGCCCTGTACAGATTCGATGCCCTGTCCGGGCTGTATTCTCAGATAATGATAAACCGGAGTGGCTCCCTCACTGTATCTGATTCTGATACTGTTTCCATCTTTCCAGGAATAAACATCCATTCCTTCCTGAGCCCTGGTAATCTTTGCCATCTGAGCACTGCTTATTCTTTTAAGATCAGGGAAGTCTGAAAAGATTTCATCCAGACAATTATCAAACTGTGAGTACATACTGTCCCAGTTATTGCCTTCGTTTCTAACTGTGTCCATTGCATCATCGGGGTGTATGAAATGGGAGAATACTCCACTATAGGCCAGGGCATCATAAATCAGCCATTTTTCATTATCACCCTGCAGATATCCTGATGAAAAACGGGGTATATCAAACCAGTGAGAAAATATTGGATCCTCCTCAATTTCCTGAATCAGATCACCATAATTTTCTATCCCCTGATTCACAGCGGCTATATTGCTGATTTGAGGAAATACATCCAGCAGGGCAGTCTTGCCGCTGCTGCTCATCCTGTTCATGGGAGGAACATAGCTGTAGTAGGGGATATGGTCAAACAGATCATCCATCATTCTTTTCAGATCATTCAAACAGCTGGACATAGCAGAAATACCGGGCCATTTAGTACTTGTTGTGTCATCTGTGAATTCACTGTTTAAAACCAGGGATACATGATTATAACCATGAATACCCAGTTCTGCTCCTACCTCTTTGAGAAGAGCGCCGTGATAGGCAAAGTTTTCTCTGTCTTCATCTGTAAATTCATAAAGATCGCCTTCGGTGACATTAATATAATTTCCTACTGCCAGTGCTGTGTACTTCAGATTATGAGATTCCTGGAGGTTTTTGATATCCGGCCACCATACATGGTTGATGAAATCTATTTTACTCATTCCTTCATAGGGTTCCAAAAGGTCAGTCCCTATCTCTCCGGCAGGTATGGAAACCGGAAAATCATCAATATAGAAGAGGGCTGAATTGTACTGGGTGCTTAAGAAGTAATCCGGGACAAGAGAGAGGCATTGCAGAAGGAGACCCCGGAAAGATTTGCCCTGAAATAATGAAGAATTTGTATAAACAATATTTCCAAGACCATGATTATACTTCCAAATATAAGGAGTTCCTTCACTACTTTCAGCAATAACTGTTGCGTCAGTGGAGAGTTCAAATGCTATGGATGCTGAGTTGAGGAAATCTATTGAAGAAATATATGTGTTATCAAATCCGGGAAAAATATTCTTGGTTATTCTTATTCCGCTGCCTCCCGGCCATACGGTTCCACCTGATGTGATACCAACTGCACTTTTGAATATATCATCATCGTATCTGGTATTTATTAGAAATATCGAGTTGGTTCCATCTTCAATTGCTTTAAGCAGAAGGTTCCTTTCTATTTCTTCAAGGCGCCATAGCCTTTCTGATGCAAAAACGAGAACATCCTGAGAATCCAATACAGCGAGATATGTGCTTATTTCGGTTTTGAAATCTTCCATATCTACAAGCGAGTAGTTCAGCTTCGCCTGGTTGAAAGTACAGCAAACCTGTTCCTTCAGTGAAATCTCCCCATCAGATTCATCACTGTACACCACTACAAAGTTCTGATACTCAGCCGGAGCCGATCTGTAACTCATGTAATCCAGATCTATATCATCCAGCAGGCCTTCATTAAGTTCCCTGTCGGCAGGAGCAGGGTCTGGAGTGTCTGTATCCGAAGGGGGTGCAGGGTTATCAGTGTTGTCCGGGGTCTCGCTGGGAGTTATATCTTCAATATCAGCAGTAGGATCTGCCATTTTACAGGATGCAACCAGAAACAGTCCCCAGAAGAGGATGACCTTCAGTTTCACAACTCTATCCTTTCCTTTTAAACCATTTTTAACTGTCTTCAATATACATCCTTCTGATAATAAATCATGTCCCTGAGTCTCATTACAATAGTTTCGGCCATTTTATGCGATCTACTCTATACATTTATCCAGACAGATGTTATTGTCAGCCCCTCATCACTGATAACATCCGGTCGGATCAGCAATTACAACTTACAATGCCTGGACTGGAGCATGAAAATGCGGGCTTGTTCAGGAGATATAATGACATTTACACAACTCGGGCTTAAGGATGAAATCCTAAAAGCCGTTCACGATCGTGGTTATACAGAAACCACAGATATTCAGGCAAAATCAATCCCAGCTATTCTAGATAACAGAGATGTTATAGGCGGTGCCCAGACAGGTACCGGTAAAACAGCTGCTTTTGCCCTTCCTCTATTAGAAAGACTCAGCGAATCAGAAAGCAAAGGACGTAATCCCAGAGTTCTGGTTCTTACTCCCACCAGAGAACTGGCCGAACAGGTCGGTGAAAGTTTCAGAAGCTACGGAAAATACCTTTCCCTTAAGACTGTTACAGTTTACGGCGGAGTAAAGATAGGTTCCCAGATCTCAGCAGTCCGAAAGGGTGTAGATATTCTGGTTGCCACCCCCGGTCGTCTTCTGGATCATCTGGATCAGAGAACATTTCATCTTAAAGATGTTGAAACTCTGGTTCTCGATGAAGCGGACAGAATGCTGGATATGGGTTTTATTCATGATATTAAACGCATACTCAAACAGATGCCTCCTAAGAGACAGAATCTTATGTTTTCCGCTACCTACGGTAAGGATATGAAGAAGCTCTCTGAAGGGATTCTAAGAGATCCAGTCTCCGTTGAGGTGACCAGGAGAAATACAGCAGCCGAAATGGTTGTACAGTATCTCTATAAAATTGATAAAAGACAGAAACGTTTTCTCCTTTCTCATCTGATCAAAGAGGAATCCTGGTATCAGGTTCTTGTCTTTGTCAGAACAAAGCATGGTGCCAACCGTCTTAGCAAACAGCTGGCCAAAGAGGGCATCACTACTGCCGCCATCCATGGTGACAAGAGTCAGAATGCCCGTCTGAAGGCTCTGGATAACTTTAAAAAAGGTGATCTTCAGGCTTTGATTGCAACTGATGTGGCAGCCAGAGGTATACATCTGGAGGGATTGACTCATGTAGTCAATTTTGACCTGCCTCGTAATGCGGAAGACTATGTTCACCGTATTGGACGGACAGGACGAGCCGGACAGTCAGGGACGGCGATCTCTTTTGCCTCATCAGATGAAAAGCAGGATCTGCAGAAAATTGAACGCCTTCTAAACAAGAGCATTCCCTTAAAGCACTCGGACTCTTTTGTGCCTGAAGAACTGACCCCTGTTTTGAATAATGGAGGCCCCACAGCCCGCAGACAGGGTGTGGCCAGACCAGGAAATGGTGGTCAAAGCCGGAACAGTGGAGGCGGCAGCAGATCTGCCAATGCCGGATACAGTCGGAATAGCCCTGGTGGTAATTCTCCCAGAAAGAAAGGAAAATCAAGTTTCTCAAGATAATACAAAAAGTCGATAATTATTACCAATGTTTACCCTCCTGGAGATGATATAATTTCCAGGATTGTTTAAGGGGATAAATGTGAAAACTTATTGTATTGCCTGCGGTGTATTCAGAAAGGATCTTCAGGAGATCCTACCCGCATTACCCGAAACTCCCGAAGTTGAATATCTTGAAGGTGGACTTCATGCAGAACCTGATCTTCTGAGACGGGAACTGCAGAGTGCCATTGATAAGGTACCCGACAGCTATGAACGAATCGTACTTCTTTATGGAGTCTGCGGTAAGGGAATTGTCGGGCTTCATTCTATAAATCAGACAATCGTCGTTCCCAGAGTACATGACTGTATCAGTCTGTTTCTGGGAGGAACTAAAGAATACAGAAAACAGTTCTCCCATAAACCGGGAACCTACTATATCTCTGCGGGCTGGTATGAAGAACAGGTACAGCCCCGGGGGAAAAGACTCAAAGAACAGAAACAGGGAGCCATGCCCCCGGCCTACGCAGACACTCTGGATAAAGACATTCTTTCAGAGCGTTTCGGTGAGGATAATTCAAAAGCGGTAACTGAATTTTTTGATGCCTGGAAGAATAATTATTCACGGGCTGTCTATATTGATACAGGCAGCGGTTCCAAGGGTAAATATGCCGATTATGCTAAAAAAATGGCAGAGGACAACGGATGGGAGTATACCCGTCTGGAGGGCTCTCAGAGTTTAATCTATCAGTGTTTTTCCACACTGAGGAATACTGATCTTTCCAGTGATGAGATTCTTGTAGTACCTCCCGGCAGAGAGATTACATTTGACTCAGCCACAGGGCTGGTTAATTTTGCATCGACTCTGGAAGAAGAGAGTAACGGCGGGATACGGAATCTTGTATTCACATCTGATAAAACTGAAGAAGAGCATCAGCCGGTCAGTACCGCCTCCATGGGCCTTGGTATTGATGCCGGCGGAACCTATACGGATGCCGTACTTTTTGATTTCAAAGAACAGAAGATTATCAGCAGAGCCAAGTCCCTTACTACAAAGTGGAAATACTCTGAGGGAATTATGGCAGCCGTCAGACAGCTCCCCCCGGATGTGCTTAAGACTGTGGATCTCGTATCACTTTCCACTACACTTGTCACCAATGCAATTGTGGAATCAAATCTCTATCCTGTAGGCCTTTTTCTGATGCCCATGGCTACAATGACTCCCGATAATATCAGTCATTCCCCTCACTGCATTATCAAAGGACGTATGACCATTGAAGGTTTGATGGCCGAAGATATTTGTTCTGAGGAGATTAAAGAAGCAGCCTCCAAAATGGTACAGCAGGATGGTGTGAGAGCCTTTGCTGTCTCCGGCTACGGAGCTTCAGTCAATCCGGAGCTTGAACTTAAAGTAAAGGAAATCCTCCGTGATCAGACAGGTCTTGATGTCTGCTGCGGTCATGAACTGTCTGGAACACTGAACTTTTATGTCCGTGCCCATACGGCAGTGCTCAATGCCGGTGTTATTCCCATTATGGAAGAGTTCTTATCAGAGATGAAAACGGCCCTCAGGGAAGTTGAAGTGGATGCTCCCCAGCTGGTTGTGAAGGGGGATGGATCTGTAATGACAGGTGCCTTTGCCTCTGAGTTCCCCGTACAGACTGCACTGTCAGGTCCTGCTGCGAGTATGGCGGGTGCCCGATTCCTGACAGGTCTTGATGAGGCTCTGGTTATTGATGTGGGAGGAACTACATCGGATATCGGCTATCTTGAAAAAGGTGAGGTCTCTGTCTGTGAGAACGGTGCCTCCATCGGTTCCTGGCGGACTCACGTCAAAGCGGTTGATATGCTCACTACGGGCCTGGGGGGAGACAGCGCCATAGTATTTGACCGGCAAGTCTGGAGTATCGGACCCGGTAGAATTACACCTTTCTGCTGGCTCAATTCACAGTACGATCTGAGTACTGCCATGAAAAAAGAAGCTGAAACAGATATTTCCAGTGAATCATCAATTCCCCTGTTATGGTTATATAAAACAGGTAAAGAGCCTGAGTTCGAACTGACAGGGCAGGAGGAAAAGATCCTTAAAATGCTGGAGCAGGGGCCATGTTTTATCTCAGAACTCAGTACGGAGCTTTGCCATGGTGTCTGGAAGCTGTTAAAGATCGAGCGCCTTGAAAAATCCTATTGTATTCAGAAAGCAGGACTCACTCCCACGGATCTCTACCATATGCAGGGGAAACTCTCGCTGTGGCCTGTAAAGGGTATTCAGGAGTACTTCGACTTGTATCTCAAGCTGCAGAATGAGAGTTCCTACAGGGTTATGGATGATCTTATGAAAAAAATCAGCCGTAAACTGGCTCAGTCAGTTCTGCAGAGAATATTTCCCGAAGCCTCAGAAACACCCGAAGTCTATGCACCTGTCATGGACAGAGGGAATGAGCGTCTTACCCTTACACCATCACTGAAAACTCCTGTTATCGGTCTTGGTGCTCCGGCTTTTCTATTCCTTGAGGATGCAATCCAGCTTCTGGGGGGAGATGTGCTGATTCCCGAGAACGGAGATGTGGCAAATGCCCTGGGAGCCATAACCAGCAAGGTTTCAGTGGAGAGCTCAGCGGAAATTACTCCGACGGTCGAAGGCTTTTTCCGTATTCTCGGAATGGGGGGAATTGAAGACCTCGAGACCCTGGAAGAGGCGGAAAAACTCTGTCTTAAGGCTCTTGTTGATAAAACAAGAGACAAGGCGAGACGTGCCGGAAGTTCGGAAGAGACTGTCAGTATCAGAATCGAAGATAAGACCGCAGAATCCGCAGGGGGAGATATTCTTTTTCTGGAAAGGATTTACAGATCTTCCCTGAAAGGTGCTCCCGACCTGATTTAGAGAGGCAGGACAGGCTCTATCTTATCATCCGGTGCTCCGCATACGGGGCAGCGGACAGGTTTGTTTTCTGTTTCAAATGTATAACCGCAGGAAGTACAGGTATAGTAGGACGAGAGGGTTATGTCCTTCTCCTCTTCTACCGCTTCTAAAGCCTTACTGAGAAGGCTGCTGTGCACCTTTTCCGCATCCCGTGCATCCTGAAAGGTGTAGCGGGCAAGGCTGTGACCCTGTGCTTCGGCATATTCCATATAACTTTTATACATCTCATTGATTTCATAATTTTCACCGTCAATGCTCTTTTTCAGATTCTCAAGAATTGTTTTTCCCTTTCCAAGAACCTCAAAATGGTTCATTGCATGATGAAATTCAGAATCAGAAAGGGCCTTGAAAAGCAGGGCAAGTCCCTCCCAGCCCTGTTCCTTTGCATTTACCCCCATCATCTTATATTTAAAGTGAGCCTCAATTTCGTTATGATAAGCTGTTTCCAGCATCTCAAGGAGTTTCCTGTCTTTCAGCTCTCTGGTGTAAGGAATATCGTCAAGATAGATAATGCGATGTGTGAACTTTCCCCCATCTTCCCTGAATATCTGGAAAATATGGTGTCTTATATAACTCTCGTCATATTCAGGATTCATCTGTTCTATCCGGGCCCCCGCACCACCGGTGATCAGTACGGGAATCCCGTCAATTTCAGTCTCCACCATGGAGTGGACATGGCCGCTGACAAAGTACAGGATCTTATCCATATATACACCGTAAATGGCTCTGAAATCTTCCCACTCAGACGGATTGATACTGTTTCCCGCCACAGGATTGGGCGGCGGATAGTGGAAGGCGAATATTATATTTTCAGCATCTTCCTTATGGAGCACTTTTTTGCAGAAATCGAGGGCTTCCGGAGTGAAGACCCTTGCTGCATTATCCAGAACTATGATCAGCAGATCCTCAGATGCAAGAGCATAGTTTGGAGAACCGAAAAACTCATCATAATATTCTGTATCATGATTTCCTTTGAGACAAGTTACAGGATGTTCCGCCATAGACTGAGTGAAGTCACACACATTCTGATAGATTTTCTTTGAACCGAAGGGGACCATATCGCCGATTATTATGCTGTGGTCAGCCTCTGTGGAACTGAGGGCTTTTGCAAAAACTGTCATGATTCCCGCTCCCAGGCCGTCACAACCTGGATCGCCTATAAGATTTATCCGCTCAGCCCGGGGTAGATGGAGAACAGTCTTTTCCATTTTAAGGAGGCCTTTTCTTATTGTATTACTCACCTTCTCTATTTATCCTTTGGGCCTATTTTTCCTTTGACTATTTTTTTCTTTTGATCCTATTTCACCCAGATGAGTCTGATTAAATCCCTCTTTATGTTTCAGACCGTAGCCGAAGACTCTGTCCAGAGATGAGTGGGCGAAAAGCATCAGCCCCACTACGGCAATCATTGGTCTGGCCATCAGAACACCACAGACATAGAGTATCAGAGCAATGCCTCTGTGATGGATGAAATTATAGAGATAAGCTCCTGTAACAGAATTAATCATATAACCAAGGATACTGATGTCCGGAATAAAAAGGAGCAGGGGATATACCCACCAGGGATAGGGAAGGAGGGTAAAAAGATAAATTGTTATCAGGAAGAAACCCAGTTCTTCGAGGCGGAGAAGAATACTCATAGAACGGCTTTTCATAAGAGCCTCCTTATCTAATCATCCATAAATAAGTCTAATAGATTATGTTTCATATTTCCTATGCAGCCGATAAATGTTAAAAATACAGCAATCAATAAAAAATACTTGACCAAAAGGCCCTCTACTATTGAAAATGGGTACAGATATTTAATAAATCTAATTAACAAGGTGTTTTTTCTATGGCTGAATGTGAATTTATCATCAAATGTCCTTTTTTCAACGATGAATTAAGCGGCAAATCTGATGAAGTAGATGAGATGAAAGAAAAGTACTGTAAGAATAATAATTTAAACTGCTCCAGGTATATGATTGCAACTTCCATTGGAAAAGAATTTATGCCTCCAAACCTCTATCCCCATGAAAAGCAGAGAGCCTATCTTGCAATCGCCGAAAACGGCTGATTCTTAGAATCGTTCCCTGAATTTACGGGAGGCCTCGTTTTCAATCGTTCTCCCGTGACAGAAATAAGCGGTATTAAATTCCATTTTACCTAGAGCTCTCAGTGATTCTTTTCCGGTTTCCATGTCTTCAAAAAGAAGAGGGTAGCCAGGTTTTTTTCCACCACTGCCCACATCACCGGCCAGAAGTATTTTTTCTTCAGCTAACAGGCAGCAGATATGACCTTTTGTATGACCCGGGGTGGCAACAATCTGAATACCACCACCTATCTCAAGGAATTCATCTCCCTTGAGCCTTACATCAACCTTGCATCCTGTCTGTCTTTCATCCTTTCCCTTGCCCGCAAGGAGGGGTACCAGAATATTGGCAGGAAATTCAGGGCTGGGAGTGTAGGCTCTTATGACAATGCCCTCTTCCATATCAGAAGCTTCTGCCTCATGGGCATATATAGTGGCGCCTGTCAGTTTTTTAAGTTCCGCCAGGCTTCCCGTATGGTCTTTATGAAGATGACTGATAATTATATGTTTGAGTCTTTTACTGTCCAGCCCGGCAAGATCTAAGGCTTCGAGAATCTCTTTGCCCTTGCCGGCAGTACCTGTGTCTATCAGAACAAGTTGGTCTTCCCCTTCAACAAGAAAGGCCTTCACATAACCCATTTTAAGCTCATAGAGTCTTTCTGTTCTCTGGATCAGTTTCATTTCTCTTCCCTTATATTTCCCGGCTATAAATAATCTCAATACAACTATAAAACCGGAATAACAAAAAATACAAGAAAATTATGCAGGAAAGCGGCTTCGTGAAGCCTTGGCAATTTTTACAAGACTCAGCATTACAGGTACTTCTACAAGAACACCCACAACAGTAGCCAGTGTTGCCCCTGAGGAGAGTCCAAAGAGGCTGACAGACACTGCAACAGCAAGTTCAAAAAAGTTTGAGGCACCGATCATTCCGGAAGGTGCCGCAACAGCATAAGGTACCTTCCAAAGTCTTGACCAGCCAAATCCAAGGAAGAATATGAAGTAGGTCTGTATGATCAAAGGTACTGCAATCAGCACAATCGCCAGTGGATTCTTCAGAATAGTCTCTCCCTGAAATGAGAATATAATAACCAGAGTGAGCAGAAGACCGGCCTCTGTTATTCCTTCAAACTTCTTACAGAACACATTCTCAAACCAGTCCTTTCCATGGTTTTTTAAAAGCAATGTACGTGTGATAACACCAGCAGTCAGAGGAATGACCACAAATAAAACTACAGAGAGGAAGAGTGTATCCATGGGAACATGAACATTGCTTACACCCAGTAGAAAGGCGACTATGGGGGCAAAGGCCACCAGGATTATCAAGTCATTTACTGCAACCTGAACCACAGTGTAACCGGGATCTCCATCAGAAAGATAACTCCACACAAAGACCATTGCTGTACAGGGAGCTGCACCAAGAAGAATCGCACCTGCAAGATATTCGCTTGCAAGAAGGTCTGGTATAAATGCTTTAAAAACAATTTTCAGAAAAAATGCTGCAATAAGATACATAGTAAAAGGCTTTACCAGCCAGTTGATCACAAGAGTTATAACAAGTCCCTTTGGCTTTCTGCCTGCATTGATAATGCTTTTAAAATCAACCTTAAGCATCATGGGGTAGATCATCAGCCAGATCAAAACAGCAACAGGTATGGATACATTGGCATATTCCATTTTCCCTAAGAGATCGGGTACCTGAGGAAAAATCACTCCAATAGCAACGCCCAATCCTATACAGATAGCCACCCACAGGGAGAGGTAACGAGCAAAAAAACCTATTCTCTTATCTGACATTTAGTTCTCCATCGAAATGTATTTAATAGTAATCTGCCAAAATATTGGCTTCTTAGTCAATGCTAATCTCTATCTGTTTCTGTTGCTAAGCAAATTTTATCAATTTTTTTCGGCAAATCCCGGGGCAGGCCCGGGCGGGCTGTCCGGGACTCGGCCCTTCGGGCGGCTCTGCCTCCCTCCCATCCCTATTTGTTCCAGCCTATGGATATACTCCCTCCAATAGTTTATTATCTGTCACATGAATGGACAACAAAGAGAAAATATCAAACCGGGTATTCAAGTGGATATCGTACTGAAACAGGATCAGCGCAGCGGCAGGCTTACCAGAGGAATCGTAAAGGATCTTCTTACCAATTCTTCCTTCCACCCCCATGGCATTAAGGTACGTCTTGAAGACGGACAGGTCGGCAGAGTTCAGGAAGTCCTCTAAAACATTTCATCCTTAAATGCATGTTAAAACAGCAGTAATTCTCAATAGGCCGGTATCCAATCTTGTGTTATTAAGATAAGGGATTTAAAATTGAGCATGAGCACCCATTTTTTTCAGGGAGTGCATTATGGAACGAAGTCAATGGATTTCCTCACTCAAAAATTATGAGGTGGGAGATTCCGGAAAATCTCTATTTCAACTCTTTCTAACCTTAATCAGTTATACAGTTTTAATTTCTGCTATGTTCTTCCTTGTATATACTGGTAAGCCCTATTGGATCAGTTTATTACTGGCTGTTCCAACTGCGGGATTCCATATTAAAACATTTATCATCATGCATGATTGCGGGCACAACTCATATTTCAGGAACCCCCGTGCCTGTACCCTTGTTGGAAGAATCTGCGGTCTGATTACTTTTACTCCCTACTATGACTGGCGCCGCTCTCATGCTATTCATCATGCTTCTGTATCCAATCTTGAGAAGAGGGGGATCGGTGATGTATGGACCATGACAGTTGAGGAATATAGAGCATCATCCATATTTAAAAAAATAATCTATCGTATCTTTAGAAATCCTGTATTTTTGTTTGGTATTGCTCCAATTTTTCTCTTTCTGATTATTATGCGTTTTCCCCATGGGAATATGAATAAAAAGGATTGGAAGAGCATTCTACTGACAGATTTAATGCTGGGAATCTGTATCATGGCACTCTCATTAGTCTTTGGATTTTCAGTTATTTTAAAAGTTATCCTTCCGATTGCTTTTCTATCTACCATGGGGGGAGTCTGGCTCTTTTATGTACAGCATCAGTTTGAAAATGTGTACTGGGCTCACTCTACAGCCTGGAACCTTGAAAAAGCAGCTCTTAACGGCAGCTCCTATTACAAGTTGCCGGCTCTTATCAACTGGTTTTCCGGGAATATAGGACTTCATCATATTCATCACCTTGATTCCAGAATCCCGAATTATAATCTTAGAAAATGTTTTGGAGAAATTCCCCAGGTGAAGGATATCATTCCTATTACAATGATAAAGAGTCTTAAACTGGCATTCCTGAATTTATGGGATGAGAAAACCGGGAAACTTATCAATTTTCGGGCTTTGAGAAAAATATAATTTCCGGGTACGATTTACTACTGATCTTCTTCTAAATCCTTATTCTGTAACTATACATTTGTTCTCTCAAATGATAGGTTCTTTAATCCAGAGCACTGTTTTATCTAAAAAATGAATTACACAGCCAATCTTGTTTACAATTACAGATATGGTTAGGAGATATATAAATGAAATTTGAAAAACTGGCATTAATGCCTGAAATCCTAAAAGCCGTAGAAGAACGGGGATACACCAATACAACACCCATCCAGACAAGAGCCATTCCGGCAATTCTGGAGGGTAAGGATATACTGGGCGGTGCCCAGACAGGAACCGGAAAGACAGCAGCCTTTGCTCTGCCAATTCTTAATAAACTTAAGAAAACCTCAGGAGAGTCTGCGGCTCCCAGAGCCCTTGTTCTTACTCCCACCCGGGAACTGGCGGATCAGGTTGCCGAGAGCTTCAAGAGTTACGGAAAGAATCTGGATCTTGTGATCTGTAAAGTTTACGGAGGGGCCAAGATGAGCTCCCAGGTCACTAATCTGAAAAATGGTACAGACATAGTCATAGCCACCCCCGGCCGGCTGATGGATCATATTGAGAAGAGAAGCGTAGATCTCAGTAAGGTTGAGATTATTGTCCTTGATGAAGCAGATCGTATGCTGGACATGGGTTTTATCAAAGATATCCAGGCCATTATGGGAACAATGAAGCAGAAGAGTCAAAATCTTCTCTTCTCCGCCACCTACGGACAGGATATTGAAAGACTTGCCAAAGAGATTTTGAATAAACCTGTAGCCGTAGAGGTCACAAAGCGAAATGCAGTAGCCACTGATGTAAATCAGATTCTCCATTATGTGGACAAGGGGAAGAGATTTGATCTTTTGCTTCATTTAATTCAGGAAGGGCAGTGGTATCAGGTTCTTATCTTCGTAAAGACAAAACATACTGCCGACAGAGTGGCCTCCGATCTGCTCAAGGCAAAAATACCCTCTGCCGCCATTCATGGTGACAAGAGTCAGGGTGCCAGAAACAGGGCCCTTAAAAACTTTAAAAACGGAGAACTTCAGGCTCTTGTGGCAACCGATGTTGCAGCCCGTGGAATCGATCTCCATGATATGAGTCATGTGGTCAACTTTGAACTTCCCCAGATTCCCGAAGACTACATCCACCGTATCGGAAGAACAGGCCGGGCAGGAAAGTCCGGTACTGCCATCTCACTTGTCTCTTTTTCTGAAAAGAATCAGCTTCTTAAGATCGAAAATATTCTGAAAGCCAGGATTCCTGTTGAACGGGTAGAAGGCTTTGAGCCCAAACATGATATTGATAAGGTGCTGACAAAGAAAAGCGGAAGTACAGGGAAGAAATCCTCTGGTAATAAAGCTGGAGCTCCCAATAAATCTGGAGCCCCTAATAAATCTGGAGCCCCCAAGAAAGCTGGAGCCCCCAATAAATCTGGAGCCCCCAATAAATCTGGAGCTTCATCCAGGAAGAGTAGTTTCGAAAAATCAAAACCTGCAGCAGAAGGTAAAGTTGAGCGATCAGGTGGCAGAGGTCGTAAGAACGACAAGTCTTCGACTAAACAGGATAGAAAGCCCACCGGCGGAAGAGGCCGTAAAAGCCGCACCCGCCTGTAAACAGTCTTAGTCTGAACTTTTCATTTTGGCAGCATATTTGCGCTGTCTGAGAACAGAAGTCACAAGTGACAGTATTCCTAATGTCAGGAATACTGCACTGATTGGTCTTGTAAAGACAACAAAGGGATTTCCATCGGAGATAACCATGGCCCGTCTTATATTACTCTCAGCCATGGGGCCGAGAATCAAGGCAAGCAGTATGGGTGAGACCGGAAAATCATACCTCTGTAGAAAGTAACCTACAATACCAAAGAAAAGGGCTACCCAGACATCAAACATACTGTTCCGCATGGAATATGATCCCACAACAGAAAGTACAAAGATCACGGGAAGCAGGATATTTCGGTCAACAGTAATGACTTTAGCAAAAAGTTTTGCTCCAAATGATCCCATGATAAACATGGCGACATTGGCAATCATCATTGCCGCAAATACACTGTACACTACATCCATATGGTCTCTGTAAAGCAGAGGTCCGGGCTGAAGTCCCTGTATGACAAAGGCACCCAGAAGAACAGCTGTTACGGCATCTCCCGGTACTCCCAGAGACAACATGGGGATCATGGCACCGCCGGTACAGGCATTGTTGGCTGATTCAGCAGCAGCAACACCTTCAATAGCACCGGTTCCGAATTTTTCAGGATGCTTGGATGTTCTTTTAGCTTCACTATATCCCACAAAAGCGGCGATATCACTGCCAGCTCCCGGAATGGAACCGATAAATGTTCCCATGATACTGGACTTGAGAATGTCCTTCCACGAGGCTTTGATATCTTTCCATTCTGGAAGTATTCTATTGATTTTATTAACAACTTTTGGAGTCTTGGATATTGTTTCAACACCCTTGAACACCTCAGAAAAAGCAAAAAGTCCAATCAGAGTAGGAATAAAGGCGGGGCCTTCAAAAAGATCCATGGATCCATAGGTAAAACGTGGATATCCCGAGATGGGATCAAAACCGATTGTTGATATGAGTAAACCGAAGAATCCGGCAATTACACCCTTGATTATAGAATTCCCAGATACGGAAATGATGATGCTTAAGCCGAAAATAGCCAGAGCAAAGTATTCGGGAGCACCGAATTTCAAGGCCACTTTTGATATCTGGGGAGACAGAAAGGTCATTATAAGAGCCCCTGTGAATCCACCTATAAAAGAGGCAAATACAGACATACTCAGTGCTCTGCCGGCCTCACCTTTACAGGCCATGGGATAACCGTCAAGCAGAGTTGCCGCTGCTGCCGGAGTTCCCGGTGTCCTGATAAGTATTGCAGAAATAGAGCCGCCGTAAATAGCACCGCTGAATATTCCAAGAAGCATACCCATAGCCTGGCCGATGGGAAGTCCGAAAGTAAATGGAACAAGAAGAGCCACACCCATTGTTGCTGTCAGACCGGGAAGTGAACCAACCATGATTCCACCGGTAACTCCGATAAAAACCATAAGGAGAGACTTCCATTGAAGGATGCTCATAAATCCCGCTAATAATAATTCAAATTGCATATAACTATACTCCTGCCTATGCCCAGAAACCGACGGGCAGTGTGATATGGAGAAATGTTCTAAATATTGTATAGACAACAAATGAAACACCGATAGAAACAGCTGGAATCTTTTTCCAGCTCCGAAGTTTCATCAGATACATCATAAATGAAAGATACAGAATGGTTGTAATGATGAAGCCCAGATAGGGCATGATGATTCCGTATATGATTGTTGCCAGAAGGGCGATGGCGGCTCTATGAACACCTGAATCCTTGATGTCAAATCGCTTTTCCTGTTTCTGATCGCCACTGAATATATTAACAAAAATCAGAATGAGGCTGAATATACCAAGACCCACAGCGAGTACTCTGGGAAAGAAGGCAGGTCCTACATTCATTATATTATCTGATGGGAATTTAGATGTTTCTAAAAAAACATAGCCGCTGAGAGCTATGCCGATCAGACCGAATATTATATTTTCTTTTTTCAAGATAGTTCTCCTGAGAAAGGGGAGGGAAGACCCTCCCCCTGGTTCATTATTTAGCCAATCCCAGGCTCTTCATTACATTTTCAACATTGACAGCTGAAACTTTAAGATCATTTTCAAAGTCTTCGCCTGAAAGATACGCAAGACCCAGTCCTGCATTTGCAGCAAATTCCTGGAAAGTGGGGCTGTCCATTCCTTTTTTAAATGCATCAGCCAGAACTGTTTTTGCTTCTTCGGGAGTTCCTTTAGGAACAGCAAGACCTCTCCATGTACCGAAGGAAACATCGATTCCTTTCTCTTTAAGGGTAGGTACATTGGGGAAGTTGCCAATTCTTTCGTCACTCATAACAGCAAGCATTTTCAGAGATCCGGCTTCAACCTGACCCTGTACTTCTGCGGGACTTACAGATACTGCCTGGATATGATTACCAACAAGTGCTGTAACTGCAGGAGCTGCTCCATCATAGGGTACGAATTTTACTTTGAGTCCCTGATCTTCTGCAAGGATACCACCGGCAATCTGCCATACTGATCCAGGTCCGGAATGACCGATATTGATTTCTCCGGGGTGAGCTTTCGCATATTCAATAAACTCTTCGATTGTATCGTAAGGAGCATCAGCGGGAACTGTTATAGCCGCGGGGTCCATGTTAACTCTCATAAGAAGGTCGTAATCTGCATATGTGAAAGGTACCAGTCCCTGAGGGGGAAGAGACAGGAGTTCAAAGGTAACCATTGTTACGGTATAGCCATCTGCTTTAGCACTGATACCGGCACCGTGACCTACGGCTCCACCACCGCCTGTTTTGTTGGTTACAGTAATATTTGTGTCAAGGAAAGCTTCAGTTTCTTTAGACAGTGCACGGAAAATTGTGTCTGTTCCACCACCGGCAGACCAGGGGCAGATTGCAGTAATTTCCTTTGTTGGAAAACTGGCGTCTTCTTTCTGACCTTCAGCAAATACAGGGACGATCATGGATAGCATCAACAGAGCTATACCCAATACAAATAGATTCTTTTTCATAATGACTCCTAATTATTTCTAAGCCCGCAAGGCAGACTATGATTCACTTATTCAGCAGACTTTTCGTCTGATGCCATTTTTTCCAGAATGGCTGTGATTGTTTTGTTATCCATTTCAATAAACTGTGAAAAAATATGAGCATTCATATAGTCGAGGCTGTACAGCTCTTTACTCATTGTCTGTATGAATGATGGATCTGAGCATGCCTCACGCACAGCATCCTGAAGGATGTTCAGTGTCTCTTTATCAGTATCCAGAGGGACAGCCAGGCCTCTCCAGGTAAAAGATGTAATGTCATATCCCAGCTCTTTGAATGTCGGGACATCGGGAAGAGATACAGCACGTTCATCTGCCATTATTGCCAGAGCACGCACCTTGCCTTCATTAAGCCAGACCTTCAGTTCTCCCGCGTTGGCAAGAGTAAAATCGGCATGTCCTTCACTGACTGCCGGTATTGCTTTTGCTGCACCGTTGTAAGGAATCTTGTTGAACATGATATTTTCATGATTTTCAAATTCCAGAATATAAAAGTGCGGTTTAGCAGCACTGGCAAAACGTAGTTTACCGGGAGTCTTCCGGGCATTCTCAATAATCTGATCCAGAGACTCATATGATGAATCCCCAGCAACTACCAGGACCGCAGAATCTTTGTTGACAAGTCCCAATAACTGAAAGTCATCACGGGTGATTTCCGCCAGACCCTGAGCGGGCAGAGAAACAAGTTCTCTGGTTACCATGGTAAGGGTATAACCATCGGGTATGGCTGCTGCACCGGAGATCATTCCTACAGCTCCGGAGCCTCCGAGTTTATTCTCGATAAAGACTTCCTGCTTAAGAATCTTCTCCAGTGAAGCTCCGATTGAACGGGCAATTGTATCGGTTCCTCCACCTTCGGAATAGGGAACGATAATAGTCAGGGACTTTGATGGGAAATCCTGATGCTCTTTATTTCCTGCTGCAAAAAGGGGAAGTGAACATAGAATCCATAGGGTGATTTTTAATAACTGTCTTTTGTGCAAAATTAGTTATTCCTCCTGATCTGTGAATATTGTAGTTCTGCTTTTCAGCATTGAACCATGATGAGATTTTACTTTTCCTGTCTATTTTTTACTAAAATGTCAAAAATGGGAGGATTGTGTAGATAATGCTCTTTATTGAACGTATTCACTGGGACTGAGGCCAGTGACCTTTTTGAATCCGCGGCTGAAGGATTCAGGATTCATCATGCCGACCTGCTCTGATACTTCATAGATCTTCAGATTCCTTCGTTCAAGAAGTTCAATAGCTTTCCGGATTCTCAGATCTAAAAGGTATGCGGCAAATCCTTTTCCCTCTTCTTTAGAGAATACCCGGCTGAGGTAACTGGAATTTACATTGAAATATTCGGCAACTTCAGTCAGTGACAGGTCTCTGCTGTAGTTATTATTCAGATAACGACATACCTGTTTTGTCAGAGAATGTCTCCCGCTCATCTTTTCATATATCAGATTTACTGCTGTATTTAGCCAGATAATCAGATCACTGAAGGGGGCGGATGATGCCTCCATTGCAGGAAAAAGATCAAAAACCTTTGTTATAGATTCTTCCTGATCCAGTCCCATCTGTTCGTAGAACGAGAGAAGATGGTAATGGTACTTCCTGTACTGTTCAATTACAACATTTCTGGATGCTCCATTGATTCTTAAGGGATTGGGCTGATACTTCTTGATGAATTCAATAATTTTTGAAAGATCACGATTTTTAAGAGTTGCTGCAAAGTCTCTGAAAAGGGAATCATAATCTGTTTCAGGAAACTCAAGGCTGTTCTGATAATGCTTGTAGGCAATGCTTGTACCGATTCCCCTGAAGAAACTGTAGCTGCAGGCCTTCTCAGCTTCAGATTTCTGACGGCTGAGGTTACTGGATTTTTTAACCGAACTGAAGCCGGCGCTTAGTATCAGATCAGGAAGTTTTCTATTCAAAGATTCCTGACTCTCTGCTCTCAGGGTTTCAGTCCTTCTGGAGAGATCAGTCCAGCTCAGTTCTCTGGCGGGTGAGTGGAAGAGGAATATGTTGGGTGAATCGGAGTATCCGGTCCAGTCATCAATCACATCGCTTATCAGATTTTCAATTAATTGGACCCCTTCCTGAATCTCTTTTATAATAAGATCTTTTCCCAGAGAATACTCTTTATGATGAATACAGAGAGTTACAGCATAAACCGGACAGACTTCAGAATAGTTAAAATATTCCTGAAGTTCGGGAGTTTCCTTGAGAGACAGTTTCCTGTCAACACAGTTCCGCAGAAGCTGCTGAAATACCAGTCTTTTGGTCTTTCTGGCATATTCTGTCCTGTCCCATTTTGCAGATTCAGATCTGTTTCGGACCTCCAGGCGCTGTCTGTCAATAATTTCCTTCAGTTCTGACTCCTGAATATCTGATTTCAGGATGTAATCAACAATCCCAAGCTGAAATGCCTTCTTAACCTGGCTGAAATCATCAAATGCACTGAGAACTATAAACCGGACATCGGGGTACTCTCTCCCTGCTCTGCGGATCAGTTCCAAACCATCCATTTCAGGCATACGTATATCGGTTATAATCAGATCTATATTGTTCTCAGAGAGAGCTTTCAGGGCTTCAACACCATTAAACGCCTCAGCTGCAATCTGTATACCAAGTGACTTCCAGTCAATCGTCTTTATCAGTCCCTCACGGAACATGGGTTCATCATCAACTATCAGAAGATTAAGCATTCTCTTCCTCCGTAATCAGGGGCAGTTTCAGGCTGACTCTGGTATATTCACCCTGAACAGATTCAATATTTACTCCATACCCGGCTCCATAGAGAAGAATAATTCTGTCGTTGATATTCTTTAGACCTATATGCACTGAGTTCTCTGTATTCTTATTAATCTCTTTTGACAGAAGTGTAGGTATCTTATCCGAACTTATCCCTTTTCCATTGTCAAAAATGGTCAGTATCAGATGATCTTCACTGATTGTCCCCTCGATATTAAGCAGGGCATCCGAAGATTCTCTATTCAGTTTTTCGCTCAGGCCGTGAAGAACTGCATTTTCAAGCAGAGGCTGCAGTATCAAAGCAGGAATAAACATTTCGGAAATTCTGTCATTGACAGATGATTTAAAAATGAGTCTGTTCTTATAGCGGATTTGAATAATATTGATATAGTCATTCATAATATTAAGCTCTTCGGAAACTGTTATGAAATGATCACTCTTGGAGATTGTATTTCTCAGCAGACGGCTGAGTGACTGAATGTTTTCGGCCATATTTTTATAGCCTTGAACAGCTGCCGTCATCTGAAGTGTCGCCAGAGTATTATAAAGAAAGTGGGGATTGATCTGATACTGAAGTGCTCTGAACTGAGCATCCCTCTTCTCTTTTTCCCTACTCAGAGATTCATCATACAGGGCGTGTATTTTAACCGCCATTCTGTTAAAACCGTCATTTATAATACTCAGTTCATCATCTTCATCAACTATATTGCCTGTGATGCTCATATCGGCAGGATAGTCATTATCACTCATTTCCCGAACGGCACCGGCAAGCCTTACAATAGGCTGTATTGTTCTTTTGGCTGATAAAAGAGAAACAATTATTACCAGAATCAGACTGATAACAACAGTAATGAGAATATAGTAGATATAAGAATCAATTTCATCGGGAATCTTTTTATTGATATCCTTAAGCAGTATTGTGAAGTCTTCACTGGTTACATCTAAAACATACATATGGGAAAAGAAACTTTGATATATTTGTTTCTCCTGATATGTTCCCCCCGTATCTTTTAGAAATAGAAGTTTTTCATAAAAAGTAGTCCGGTCAATTTCATCAATCCTGGCATTCGTCTCATCCCCATGAAGTATATCGTTGAAAATCTGTTGTCCCACGATCAGTTTTTCCTGTGAAAACAACCATAAATACCAGGACTCTTCAAGGGAGTTGTTTATATCTTCTGAGAGTAGATTGAGAAGCTTGTTGTTTTTAAGTTTTCCAAAGGATTCATCCAGATCTGCTGTTGCCTGAATCCAGTTTGCTTCAATGCTCTCAAGGCGGCTGACAGAATCAAGTCTGTAATAAAGGACATCATTGGTTAATCTGTCCAGGGCATTCCAGTCCGACAAAACTTCGATTGTCTGATTAGACAGGTCCTTTAGATTCAGCATTATACGGGTTGAAACAACGGTGATGCTGAAAATGAATATAAAAAAAATGGATGATGTCATAGTTGTAGATACAATTTTTCTGATTAATTTCATCCCATGCTCCTGTAAAACTCAAGATAGCATAGTCTCAGATCGAGAAAAAGAAAATGATATAGTTCTACTAATTCAGCATTCCATGCTCCATAAAACTGTAATATCCATTTTTGCTGAATATTATATGATCAAGCACCGGAATACCCAGTATATCACCAGCCTCCACAAGTCTTTTTGTTATATTAATATCTTCCCGGCTCGGTTCTAAATTACCTGAGGGGTGGTTGTGGGCAATACAAATGGCTGCGGCCCTGTCTGTGATAGGAGCTGCAAATACTTCTCTTGGGTGGACTATCGTACGATTTACCAACCCCTGGCTCACCTGCCTGGTTTTAATGTGCTCATGAGCCCCATTGAGACTTATGGTGAAAAAACACTCCTGCTGACGGTCTGCCATATGAGAGAGTAGGTTGTAGATCGATTCAGGGTGTGTGATTCTCGTATTCTGGGTCAGATAGTGGCGCCTTGAAAACTCAAGGGCTGCAGTTACAAGAGAAGACCTGGCCATTCCCATCCCGGGAATACTCATCAGCTCTTCGGGGTCGGGCATCTCATTGTTGTAATCCAGCAGTTTAAGCACATCCCGGGCAATGGCATCCACAGGTCTGTTTTTCTGCCCGCTCCCGATAAGAATCTTTAACAGTTCCCTGTCGTTTAATACAGACACACCGTAGTGAAGCGCTTTTTCCCTAGGCTGCATGTTCTCTCTGGAGCTGATTGTATATTTTTTTTGTTTCATAACTTCCATACGGGCGGGGTGGGGCTGGTGATTGAGACAGAATGAAAGTTTTTTTCTTTTTTTGGCCGTGTCCGTCTGCCTGGCGGCAGCCGGTCGGGCTTTCCAAGGCTGCGCTGCCGCTCCGGCCGCCCCAATGGGACGGCGGCTGTGAGCCCCTTTCCAATCCCTCACGGTGGCTGGAGCCCTGGATCATAGAATATCAGTTGAACGTCTATGTCATGCTGGTGAGATATTAGGCATAAGAGTATTGGATCACCTCAAAATTTCAAAGATGAGATTTTATAATTATTTAAATGAAAAAAATCAGAATCTGAACCATTAAATAAATATTTGATTATTCATTCCATTCAACCAAATGACACAGTATAATCGCAAGGGTCAAATACTGAGAAGATAAACATCACTTAAGGGGCATTCTTTTAATAAATACCCCTTTTTTTTGGTCTCATTTAGTAAATAAAGGACTTTATATGAAAGTAAGTCATAAATACCAGTTAGCGGGATGGTTTTTGTTTCTACTATGTGCAGTTTTATATTTGATCAGTGGAATCAGGAGCCTGGATTATATTTCCATTGCAGGAAGTATAATTTTTTTCTTAGCCTGTATAATCTTCCTCATCCCTTTAATTGAGGAAATCGGTAATGATCACAGAAATAAGAATTAGTGATTCAGGTCATCTCGAGATCATTCAATTAATCCCAGATGGCAGCGTTTTCACTTTGTGCTCTTCAATCCATTCATCCAATTATTATACATTGAACAAGTTCGACTTTACTTTCAATGACAATGATAGATGTAGGTCTAGAGATTGAAGCAAATAGCTTTCTTCATTTTCCAATTGAAGAGCAAGCTTTAAGGAATTAGATTCATTTATCAAAAAGAGTTTTGAAATATTGACAGTATGAATAATTTCTCCACATTGTTGTAATCCAGCAGTTTAAGCACATCCCGGGCAATTGCATCCACAGGTCTGTTTTTCTGCCCGCTTCCGATAAGAATCTTTAACAGTTCCCTGTCGTTTAATACAGACACACCGTAGTGAAGCGCTTTTTCCCGAGGCTGCATGTTCTCTCTGGAGCTGATTGTATATTTTTTTTGTTTCATAACTTCCATACGGGCGGGAAGGGTCTGGTGATTGAGACAGATTGAAAGTTTTTTATTTTTTTGGCCGTGTCCGTCTGCCTGGCGGCAGCCGGTCGGGCTTTCCAAGGCTCCGCTGCCCTAATGGGACGGCGGCTGTGCCCCTTTCCAATCCCACGGGGAGATCAAGACTGTCAATTATAATTTAAAAGTGTCCAACTATTGGGTGGAGATCAAATCCTTAAGACTTTATTGTAGAAGTGGTCTGCATGACCTGTGGCACAGGCTCCATCTTATATTCATTCATAATCCAGAACGTCTGAAAAATGAAGCAGCACTAGCATCAATGTGTGGTGTGAATCCCTTACCAGCATCTTCCGGTAAAATAACACGACATCCTTTGAATCGGGGTGGGAGTAGGATAGAAAATAATGCTTTATGGACTATGTCATGGTTCGTATGAGAAGTGATCCTTGAACTACTGAAGGCTTAACAACTAAGGAAATTCAAAGATGTTTAAAACGATATATTGTAAGAAAGCTTTTCCTTGTATTAATGAGTGATTCAGCCAATATTCAGGGTTCTTCTTGACATAGGAGCGTCAATGCAGTTGCAGAATCATTCTTTCATACACTGAAAACACGATGAATTTATCACCGGAAATACCGAACGATGGAAGAATTTAATAAGGAAATTTATTGGTATATTGAAATTCACTACAACAGGATCAGGAAGCACTCAGGAAATAATTGCTTGACTCCTGATGAGAAAGAAAGTAAGTAAGTATGATGAAACTGGAAATGTGGTTTAACTGGAACTCCGTTTTCTCGGGGCAGGATCAAAATAATGATATTCCTGTAAATCTATAAATATTATAGTTCTACCAGGATACAGAGAAGATCTTTCAGAGATTGCTGATTGAATCCAGGTAGAATATTCAATGAAAAATCTTCAAGTCTCAGGGTTAGTTGTATGACAGTATTGGTGACATCAGTTTTTTTAACTTAAATATCAATTCCGGCCAATTACTGCTGATCATTTGTAATTCCTCCATGATAATTACTTAGAATCCAAATCCAAATAAATATTACACAAGATGTTAAGAATTTCAGAATACTATTTACAGTTACAAGGTTATCAGCATCATATAAGTAATATGGAAATCATCATATTATAGGCTTATAATCTTATGAAAGGATGATATGTAAATGGTAAAGAAGTTTAAAGGTCTTCTAGCATTTAATGTAGCGATTGAAGCTGTAGGGACTGGAGATGCAGGTAAGGGATTAGCAGTAGCTGCCAGGGAAGAAAGAACGTTAACTGAGAGAATCCAGAGTTTTGCTGAAGAAATATATTCACTATCAAAGAAAATCATAACTGTTGCTGAAAATACTGGTAACATGCTTAAGCAGATCTTTACAGCCATTCAGAACACAACAGAGTTCATTAAAGGTATATCCGCTGCATCTTTAGAACAGAATAGTGATTCTCAGCTGAATAAATCAACTGTATTGCAGCTTGATAAAGCTGTTCAGCAAAATATTTCATATTCTAAAGAGCTAACTTCTATGTCAGAATAACTCTTTGCTCGAGTCTGATAAACTGATTGAAATAACTAATTTCTTTGAGGTCGAAAAAAAAATACAGATGTGAATCATTTGTAAATCGAAGAATATCAAGAGTTTTAGTGATTGTGTTATTGATAGAGTTGGAACGATGAAGATTATAAATCTTAGTATAATATGGAGATAGAGATTTAAATGAGAGTTTATCAGATTAATAGTGAAGTTTTATTCTTTATTATTGGTGCATTAACAACAGTCATTGTAATTACACTCCTCTATTTTTCTTTAAATCATATATTTAATAACAAGCAGTTGATTAAAATCAAAAAACCTTTTAACAATTCCTATCTTAAAAAAAGAAGCATTAAAAAAAAATTATTGGAATCAGAAGAAAGATTCCAGATACTAGTTTCCAATATCCCGGGAGCCTACTATCGTTGCCATAATGAAAATGGTTGGAAAATGATTTTTTTAAGTGAATTTATCTACCAAATAACAGGTTACGAAGCATCTGATTTTATTGAAAATAAAATTAGAACCTATGATTCAATAATTTTAGAAGATGATCGGAAAAAAGTTGATGATGTGATTCGTGATGGACTAATTATTAATGATAATTATATCCTTGAGTATCGAATTGTTCATAAGAATGGAGCAATAAGATGGATCTATGAAAAAGGTAAAGGGGCTGTTTCCGAAGTTGGAGAGACTATACTGGATGGAGTCATCATTGATATTACAGATCGTAAGATATTTGAAGCAAAACTGAAACAATCTCAAGAAATAGAACTCATCGGAACATTAACAAGCGGTTATGCACATGATATGAATAATATATTGGGTGGGATTAGCGCTTCATCTTCTTTAATTCATTATCTGTTAGAAGATAAACTACAGATATCTAATAAAAGCATTGATGAATATCTTTATACTATCAATGATTGTGTCCGACGTGCTTCAAATGCAATTAATCAACTCATTAAGTTTAATAATAATGATCATATATTCAAATCTTTCGACTTAAAAAATGCTATAGAAAATACAGTAAAACTATGTAGATTATCATTTAATAAATCCGTAAAGATCAAGACAGATCTCCCAAAAGATGCCGCTGTTATAATGGGGAATGAGGATAACATACAGCAAGTATTACTAAATCTTTTGATTAATGCTGAGCATGCTATGACTACAATGCATAGAACTGGAGAACAATGGGGTGGAAATATAAAGCTGGTTCTCAAATCATATAATGGTGGGATCCAAAACAGTACTATTCCAGATGAGCATCTAAAAGACCTTTGGCATATTGAAATAGAGGATGAGGGTGTTGGGATTGAAAAGGAAAAGATTACAGAGATATTCAATCCATACTATACAACAAAATCTAACAGCGGAACAGGTTTAGGACTGTCTATGGTTAATCATATTGTAATGAACCATAATGGAATTGTTAAAGCTGAGTCTAAGCTTGGCATTGGTAGCATTTTCCATATCTTACTACCAAAGAATAGTAAGAGAAGTATTTATCAATCACAACCCCAATCGTTTCTTTCAGTAATCAAGGGAGAAGGGAAAATACTTTTAGTTGATGATGAAGAAATGATTTTGAAGTTGTGCAAAGAAATGCTAATTAACTGTGGTTATGTTGTGATTCCTGCGGCTTCTGGATCAGAAGCAATGAAGATTTATAATGACGATAAAGAATCATTTAATCTTATCATATTCGATTTCGTATTACCTGATATGTCTGGTTATGAATTTCTGCAAAAGATTTATTCAACTAATAAAAAAGTTAAGACCATATTGGTATCAGGATATATTAGTGATGAACAGATACAATCAATGATGAAAAAAGGATTAAATGATATAATTCATAAACCCTACTCAATTACAACACTTTCAGAAAAAGTACATGAAGTAATATCTACACAGGTGTGAAATTGCAGACTTGTGATAAATATTATATGAGTCAACAAGTCTAATCTTTTTGCAAGGTTTTTTTTAATTTCTATTAAAATATGCAAAATATTATAGTGCTCCCTCAAGTCAACTTAATATGCGAAAAGGAAATCAGGCCAAAAGATGTCTTTTTTCTGGTGGCTAATAACATTCAAAAATATAACGTCGATGAATTAAATTACATCACACGTTTTTTGACAAAAAATAAGAAAAATATAATAGTTTGGATATTCCGGTGAAAACTGCCACCCATTCCGGTTTTATCCTGCCACCTAAGTCGCTTTTCTCAACCGCTGGTTTCATCTAATCCCGGGTGGCAGGTTTGAGTCAAGTTTTTTTATACATTTTCTTCCTTACAGACTCTCCCTGAAGCTCTATTCTGATAGAACTGTGAACAATACGGTCCATGATTG